>JAAZHL010000449.1 GCA_012510755.1 Leucobacter sp. | reverse complement strand
GCTGGTTCTCCCGCACATCCGCGAAATAATAGCAGTCTGCCGGCAAGCCTGCCAGAAATTCACGGTCTGCTCCAAATGCGCTGTCACAGCCGATCCAGCGAAACGGCGCGCCACGGTCCCGGCAATCTTTGAGCATATCCAGCGCCAGTTCGTTCTTCGTTTTGAATGTCAGATCGTCCGGTACGCCGCATTGCGTATAGCGCTTGCGATAATCATCACCAAACCATTTCTTGGGTACATACAGTCGCCGATCCAGCAGTGCATAGCCCTGGCTGCTGCTGTAACCGGCAAAGACGCCTGCCTGGCAATTGTCTGTCTTGCCCAGTATCCCGCAATGCTGCCGGGCAACACCGACTGAATGCTTGCCCTTTTTGGGGAAATCACTGCCGTCCACATTGGCCATGCCATCCGCTTCGCCCAACAGTTCGATCACATGGGCCTGGTGGATGTGCAGCAGGCTCTCCTGCGACACTTTTCCCTGATTGAAAAACATCTGCAGGTTTCGCACCCCTGTCTTGTCGCTGTAACGCAATGCGATCGGCTCAATGGATTTTCTGTCCAGATCACTGAACAGCCCCTTGACATACACCGCCAGCAGATCGGCCTGCTTGCTGTTGACACAACTGCCGACAAACGCCTGTAAATAATCCGCCAGATCATCCCCCAGTCCTGCCACGGCCTGTTCGTCCAACCCGCAACTCGCCAGGATCCGCTCGTCCCAGTCTGGTTTCCCCAGTAACATCCGACGCTCCTCCTGTTGCCTGATTTGTGAGGGTGTCAGACGGCTGGGCGTTGCCTGAGATGGCAGTTCCAGCTTCTTGCGCCAGTCATGATCCAGTTCATACAGATAGACCGCTTTCTGGTTGCCGTGATATACGTAACCTTTCCCGACCTTGCCAAAGCCCCTTGTTTCTCCGACATAGATCCAGTTGGCCGCTTTGTAGCATGTGCCACGGTACTGGCTGATATCGATAAAGGTTTCCGCCAATACCGGTCGAACCCCAAACCGGCTTTCCCAGTCCTTTTGCACCTGCTTCAGGCTTAGCGCCAGCACGTGTGAGGCCAAATAACGCACGTGTACCCACGGCAGAATCAAATAGCGGTTATTGCTGACAACATATTTCAGCAGTTCCTGTCGCTTCGCTTCCGTCCAGCCGATGTACGTGTCTCTGGCGCCTACTCTCTGGACCGGTCGGTTGTAGCTGATCGCGCCGATCACGCGCTCACCGCTTCTGACCAGATACTTGATTCGCTGCCCAATCATTTTCTGATAGCCCAGATAATGATAGCTGCGAACCAACTCATCCCAGAGCGCTTCCTGCTCGGTTTTGGTAACCTGTTCCAGGGTTACCCGGTCTATGTCTTTCAAATGGCCGGTTATATCGTGCGTGTCTATCTCCATGTTCTCTTTCATGTGGCGGTTCACATCCGTTCGGGTTTCGTTTATACTCGATTATACAAGAACCGCCGCCGCTCATATATCCCTCGTTCGGGATTATACAGGCAAAAGAAACATCTGTTCAGTACTTCTTACTTGCGCTGTAGTACTAAGCTCAGATATGATGCCGCTGCCAAGGTATTGGAGGATCTCCAGGCGAAGCAGAGATCCATGCAAAGAAACGAACTCATCAAAGCGGTTGAGAAAAGCGGCAAGACTTATGCTGAATTTCTCGCGTTTCTTGAGAGCGCAGACTGACGCTAAATGTAAAATATGGCGCTAGTTATGGC
>JAAZHL010000157.1 GCA_012510755.1 Leucobacter sp. | reverse complement strand
CTATTTGTTCGTCAAAGATCGTGTCAAAGACATGATCATTTCAGGTGGCGAGAACGTGTATTCGGTCGAGGTCGAGAACGCTCTCATGGCCCATGCAGCAGTACTAGACGTCGCAGTTGTTGCAATTCCTTCGCAGCAGTGGGGTGAGACTCCGCATGCTGTAGTAGTGCTGAAGCCGGGCGAGAGCGTCGATGAACAGACACTCATCGAGTTCGCGCGCGAACACCTTGCGCACTTCAAATGCCCGACCTCAGTGCAATTCGTAGATGAGCTGCCACGGAACCCGTCGGGCAAGGTGCTCAAGCGGCAGCTGCGAGAGCCCTTCTGGCAAGCCGCCGGTGTCTAACTATGCGAAACCTGTTGTGTGAGAAATGGTAAGGAGACCATTGATGAATTCATCGGCAATCGGCTTGCACCCTCAGTCTCGGGTCAACATGTACCTCGAAAAAGGGTGGTGGACGGACGAGACTCTTGACGGACTGTTCTGGCAGCAAGTGGAAGACCGTGGTGATGCGCTCGCCGTCAATGACCCGCTCAACCGTGAATCACTTGATGCAGAACAACCGCGCCGGCTCACCTGGAACGAACTGGGCAGCGAGGTCAGCTTTCTCGCCGCACGTCTTCTCGAACTTGGTGTGAGACGGGGTGATCGAGTTGGGATGCAACTCCCCAACTCGATCGAGCAGATTGAGACTTATCTGGCGGTGTGGTCGATTGGTGCCGCAGTCTCACCCCTGGCCATGCAGTATCGCGAGCACGAGATTACCAAAATGGTGAACAACGCAGAGATGACTGTGTTCATTTGCGGTGACTCATTCGGTGACCGCAAAATGGCTGCCGATATTGCAGTGTTGCGAGAAAAACTGCCTACCCTCCGTCACATCGTGAGCATTGGGCGAGCCGAGGTGCCCCCGCTCGATGGTGTCACTCGGGTCAGACCGCAGCCGGCGACTGCAGAAGATCTCTCCGCAGTCGAAGCGCATCGGACGGCACACCCAAATGACCCCAACGATTGCACGACGATCTGCTGGACATCAGGCACGACGGGCGACCCAAAAGGTGTGATGCGAGCTCACTATGATTGGGCAAGCTTCAGTTGGGCAGTTGTTGATGCGTTTAACGGCAGCGGCTCAGGCACTGCAACCGAACGTGAAGATTTCAACGAAAATGACGTGCTGCTCAACCCGTTTCCGCTCGTGAACATGGGTGGTATCAACGGCATGTTGTTGCCGTGGCTGCGTTCTGGCTGCCTGCTCGTGCAACATCACCCCTTTGATGCACCCACCTTTTTTACCCAACTCGCGAAAGAGCGCGTCACTTGCACAATTGTGCCGCCGGCGTTGTTGTGGAAGCTGCTCAATAGTGAGGAGCTGCTGAGCCAGGTCGACCTTTCGAGTCTGACTCGTCTCGGATCAGGCTCGGCACCTCTGCAGCCCGCCATGGTGCGAGGCTGGCAAGAGAAGATGGGGCTGAGTGTCATTAACTTCTTTGGTTCGAATGAGGGCGTTTCGTTGCTTTCTGGTGCAGCTGACTTTCCAGATCCAGATGACCGTGCCCGCTTCATTCCAAACTATGGGGCCGTGGGCGTCGAGTGGTCGTCGCGTGTCTCGAAGTGGGTGCACCCAAAACTCATCGACATTGACACTGGTGAGGTGATCACTGAGCCCGGTCGGCCTGGTGAACTGTACATGAGTGGTCCCCAGCTCTTTGCCGGGTACCTCAAGGGCGAAGCCCTCGAGAGCCCGTTTGACGATGATGGCTATTTGAAAACGGGCGATATCTTTGAGATCACAGGCGATAAAGGGCAATACCTGCGATACGTAGACAGAGCAAAAGACCTCGTCATTCGCGGTGGCATGAACATCGCGCCCGTTGAACTTGAGCAACTTATTCAAGAGCACCCTGCGGTGTTCGAGGTTGCGGTTGTGGGCGACCCAGACGAGGTGTTTGGCGAGCGTGTCGCTGCGGTGATCGTGCTGCGACCCGGCACTCAACTGACGCTCGAAGAGCTCGTCAGCTTCTTGAGGGAACGCAAGATTGCCTCGTATAAGTTGCCTGAGCGTTTGCGCACCGTAGATGCGCTGCCTCGCAATCCGGTGGGCAAGGTGCTCAAGCGCGAACTGCGTGTCCCGACGGCGGAGGCATAAGGAGAGACATGTCAGCTGCGATGAGCTTGAAACAGGTGTTTGATCTGACACCTCTCGATGACGATCGGTGGGCCGGCCGATCTGACGGAATCAATTTACCTCAGGTCTTTGGCGGCCAACTCGTGGCGCAGTCATTGATTGCTGCCACGAAGAGCATCGATGAGGGGCGTTTGCCT
>JAAZHL010000156.1 GCA_012510755.1 Leucobacter sp. | reverse complement strand
GCCCCACACCCCGCAACACACCGACGAGTCTCTCGCAGGTGCAAACGCAGAAATCGTCACCGCACACGTCACCAGCGTGACGCCGCTCCCGTGCACATATCTGGGCGCCACACCCCCAGATCAGATCGCCGAAACGAGCGCGGCCACGCAACAGCCCGACTGCCTCAACGTGCGAGCCGAACTCGCCATCGGAACACCCGTGACATTCATGATCGACCAAGTGAACACACGAACACACTCCATACACCCGGGCGACACCGTCAAACTCGTTGCACAAGAACTCATCTTCGAAGGCACCACCGAAACACACTATTCGTTCTACGACCACCCACGTGGCGCAAAAATGCTCACCATCGTCGTACTGTTTGCGTTAATAGTCATTGCGGTCGGGCGATGGCGCGGCGCCCTCTCACTTGTCGGAGTAGGGACCGCCGTCACCCTACTCGTGTTGTTCGTGCTGCCCGCAATACTGTCTGGTGAGCCACCGATCCTCGTCGCAATCGTCGGAGCAACCAGCATCATGGTCATCGTGCTCTACCTCGCACACGGCATCTCACATCGCACCACCGCAGCCCTATTCGGCTCGATCTTCGGCATTCTCTTCACCGCACTCGCCGGATATGCAGCGACCCGATGGCTACGATTCACCGGAATCGCTTCGACAGAAGACGCCAGCCTCGCAATCGCAGTGCCCGACCTGCAAATGAACGACGTGCTCACCGCCACCATCGTCATCGCGGGGCTCGGCGTGCTCAACGACATCACCGTGGCACAGGCATCAGCCGTGTGGGAGATGCGAGCACTCAACCCGCACCTCAGCAAACGCCGCATCTACCTCTCAGCCATGCGAGTCGGCCGCGACCACATCGCCTCAAGCATCTACACGCTGGTATTCGCGTATGCCGGGGCTATGTTTGTCGTGCTACTGCTGCTCTACACCTACCCGCGAGACCTCATCGACCTCGTCACCACCGAACTGATCGGGCAAGAAATCATTCGCACACTCATCGGCGCCGCAGGACTCGTGCTCTCGATGCCCATCACCACCGCATTCGCGGTGCTCTTCGCGCAAGAGGCCGCCCCGCGCGGCGAAATCGATCAACGCAAACACGAAAATAGCGAGCGATAACAGCGCCGCGAGCAGCCCGGTAATCAGCGCCGAAATCGCGAGCCCTTACGTCAGTCGAGAGCAGTCACTGCTCGTCGTTCATAGTGCAGGTCGTCAGAAACTCGATGAGTTTCGTCCCGTCATCGGTGCGGAAGAGAACATCAAGTGCGACATTAAACTCTTCCTGCCTCGCATAGGGGATGTTCACCGGTTCGAAACATGCTTGTATGAGCGCACCCGTCATCATGATGCGCGCGGTGCGCTTGTTGCCGTCGAAATAGAACTGACTGCGTGTTGCCGAGGCGAAGTACGTAAGCGCACGTGCACGGCCATCTTGCAGGGCGTTGATCGCGGCGATCAGGTTCGAGAAGTCAGTCTGAAGCTGTGCACCTCGTTCACCGGCTGGGTCGCCATCTACCGCACCGCCGCTTGCGAGCAAGACGTTCCCTCCGCCCGTCACGCTCCCCTCGCCACGGAAGTGTCCAGATTCGATCGCCTCATGCTGAGCCACGATGCCGTGAATCTGGTCGCTCATTTCCTTGCTCAGTGCGAAAGTGCCGTCACGAAGAGATTTGATCATGACGCCCATCGCTTCGCTCAGGGCAAGGATCTGCTCAGCTTCTTCGAGCCTCTTCCCACCGACGGTGACACCATCAAGCAGCGTCTGAACCTGCGGCAACGTGAACGTGTTGCCTTCAAGAGCCGCAGCGTTCCACACTAACTCGGGCAGAGACTTTTCGAGCCGAAAGAGCGACCGTTGCACCGGTGACCGCTGGATCAGTTCAAAGTCCACTTCTGCCGGTCGCCAGGTGATTCTGCCGGTTCGCAGCGGCAGCAGAGCGTCTCTGGCAAATGGGTCTCCAGCGGCCGCAGTCACCCCGTGACGCGCGCGATTTTCAGCTGCGCGACGGGCAAAGTCAGATGCCGACAAACCCCACTTCTTGGGGCGCTGGTCACTCACTGCGGCTCACCACCCCTCGGTGATCTCATCAGCCAGCTGGTCGTAACCAAGGCCATACAAATCAATGGCTGCTTGGACTGGTGACACTACCGAATGAGCCCACTCCGGCGACTTCACCATGTCTGCGAAGTAGGCAGAGATGGTGGGCGCGACAAGCACGCCTGCTGGCTGATAGACGTCAGCCTCACGAAGCGTCACCGCCAGCCGCTCGGCCACAGCGCCTGTATCGCTTACCCAGACGACGACAGGCCCGGGGTCAGGAGCATGACCAAGATAGACCTTCGCAGCGACCACACCAGCGAGGGCCCCCACTTGCCCTTTCAAGGCGCCGCTTGCGATCTCGATCAAGCGCTGCTGAGTGACACCAGGCTTCGATGCAAAAAACCTCGCACCCCTCCGGTGCTGCGGCGCCGAGTACCTACCCGCCAGCGCCAGGACCCGCCGCGGGTCGTTGCCAGCGAGTCGCTCAAGCCGCCCCACCCATGCACTGATCGACGCTGTTTCTTCTGGTGAAGTTTCATCCCAACCTTCGAGGTCATCCGCAGCAGGAGTGGCCGGGTCGGTAACGACTCTGGCTGCTATCGCAGCGGCAGGATCACTTGCGGGCACGAGATTCACATCTACGTCTAAGCCGACCGCCAAGGCGAGCTCACGCAGAGTCTCCAACGACGGGGAGGTCTTGCCCGCACTCATACGTTGAATCGTTGATCGCGCGAGACCGGTGGCACGCGCAGTACCGCTCGGCGTGCTGCCGAGTTTTGCGATCAGCGATGGTATATCCACCCGTTGAGTGTAGCAAGCGTGCGGCAGGTGCCGCAAGCGTGCGGCGTCTGTAGCAAGCGTGCGACAAGCAGCGCATTGGTGTCCGCGACGTCGAGACGATACTCCCTCACGACACTGGCGGGCGTGCAGTGAGGAAAACGGGAAGGGTCGCGAGTGCCGCGGCCGCTCCCGTGATCGCGATCGTGAGCCAGACCACCGCATAACTTGGCGCGTCATACCCGCTGCCGGCATACAGCACCAGGAGGGCTACTCCTACGGCCGCTCCGATCTGCCTTCCCGTATTAATGATGCCGGCGCCAGAGGCATAATCAGCAGGGGCGAGCGCGCCTGCACCCCCAGAGAGAAACCCGGTCTGCGCGATCCCGGCGGCAGCACCGGTGAGCAGAAACCCGACAATGAATCCAATCGGTGAAGCATCTTTCGTGACTGTCAACGCCCAGATGATTCCAGCAGCAACGAACAGCAAGCCCCCGCCTGCTGAAAGCCACTCAGCAGATAGCTTGGTGCGACCAGCAGCCAAGGCTGTCACCACTGCCATGCCAGGGCCAAGGACGAAGCACAACCCAACGAGCACCGAATCCCATTCCCACACATTCGTTGCCCAGAGCGAGCAGGCGAGCAACATCATCGAGAATCCAATGTAGAACACCGTCATCCCGACCACAGAGAAGGTGAATGCCGGCGTGCGGAAGAGCCGCAGGTCAACCACCGGCACCGGGTGACGTCGGCTTCGGAATACGACGCAGGCGAACCCCGCCAGCGCGAGCGCACCGAAGCTCCAGACCCACGCGCCGCTTGATTTGCCGTCACCCCAAAGCGTCAACATGGCCACGAAGGCCGCGACAGTTCCTGCCAGACAGGCTGCACCAACCAGGTCAGGCATCCGAGTGTCTAACGATGGGGAGCGAGGAAGCGCACGCGCAGCGAACAGGGCGCCCACGGCCAGTGGGATCTTGAAGGCGAACACCAGCCGCCAATCAACGTCAGCGAGCAGACCACCCAACACTGGGCCGAGGGCCGCAGCAACCGAGCCACTGGCCGTCCAGATCGAGATCATCCGCTTATGTTCTCGCTCCTGAGAAGCTTCCAGCAGCAGCGCGAGGCTCGTGGGCACAATCACACTCGCACCCACCCCTTGCAATGCTCGACCAGCGATCAGCCACCCAACCCCTGGCGCGAGAGATGTAACGATCGCTCCGGCGGCGAAAAAGGTGAGCCCGATGATGAACATGCGACGTCGTCCGTAGCGATCTGCGATCCGCCCCGCCGGCGCCAACAGCGCTGCGAACATGACTGTGTAGGCGTTGAGTACCCATGAGACCGCGGCCGGTGACGCCGCGGGAAAAGCCTCCCCGATACGAGGCAAGGCAAGATTGACGATAAAGAGATCGAGGGAAGACAGGACGCTCGCCCCGAGCGTTGCCACCAGCACCGCGGTGTGGATATGGGAGCGCACGGCCTTGTCCTGAGTATTCGCCATCCTGCTACTATAGCCTCATTAGCTTCCTTGAAGAAAGTAAATAGAGAGGGGTGTGCACTATGGCGTTGCGCTCCGACTGGTCGATGCGACCGTGCCCGATCGCGCGCAGCATGGACTTTCTCGGCGACCCCTGGTCGGTGCTTGTCTTGCGCGAGCTCATGTACGGCGTGCATCGCTTCGAAGAGTTGCGAGAGCACACTGAAGCGCCAGACAAGATCCTGTCGGATCGGCTTACGCAGATGATCGCGCGAGGTCTGGTACGGCGTGAGCAGTATGCGGGCACAGTTCGTCCCCGCTACGACTATTTTCTCACTTCAGCTGGAGAAGCAGCACGACCCGTGCTTCAGGCCTTAGCCGCGTGGGGGCATGCGTACACGCCCGAACCCAATCTCGCACAGGGATTCCAAATGGTGTGCCCGAACTGTGCGACACGCGCCCCGGCGCACTACAGGTGCGACCGGTGCGGCACTGAGCTCACGACTGCTGAATCAATGTGGGTTCGACCGCGTGCGCCTGAGTTTCCGTAACGCTCAACCGCAAGCACGGTCAGACACCTAGGCGCGCGGCAGGATGCCCATCGAGTTCGACGCGACCCTGGCAATCAACATTTTCGCCAATGGTACGTTACATGCATGACGCTCGAAACAATTGTCTCGGTCAGTTGGTGGATGATCCTGCCGCTGGGCGTCATCGGTAGTGTGCTTCATTTCACGTTCGATTGGTCGCGGCACAGTCGGATTGCCGCAATTTTTAGTGCGGTGAATGAGAGCTACTGGGAGCACATCAAAATCGCAATCTGGCCAGTCGCGCTCCTACAGGTTGTCTTATTCGCAGCGGGCGGGTATCAACATGCCGCATTCATCCCTGCGGCAACCGTGGCGCTCTATTCCCTGCCGATTAGCATGCTCGGCATCGTGTTCCTGTACAAGAGCATCACCAAACGAAAAGTCCTCTGGTTGGACATCGCCGTGTTCTTCGTGATCATCGCCATTGCCCAGACACTGTTTGTGTTGATGCTGCAAGAACTCAGCCCCTCATGGGCGACTGTGGCATTAGCTGGTATTTTTTTGGCTGGTTTGGTTATCGCGTTCTTTCGCTTCACACTCCGACCGCCCAATGAACCAGATGTCTTTATTGACCCACTCAACCAAAAGTACGGCCTCGACGCACACCCAGACTATGAATCGTCCGAAGAGCGTCGAGGCGACAGTTGAGTTTCGCTCGTCGCGTGTCGCCGCATTCGGTCGGCCATGGGTTCAATAACTGCGGCCAAGTTGGTGAGAGCTTCTTCTAGCGAATAGCCTGCTTCCAAGGATTTCGTTGAAGCATGCACGAGCGCATTGATAAGTTCGCTGACCCCCTCCGGGTCCTGAACGTTGAGCTCTTCTAACGTCTCGATCAATGGCTCCTGTATCAGGCGGTGCATTCGCGTCGCTTGTTCATCGAGCGCTTCACTCGGTGTGAGCGTCGCAAGTGCAGAACCAACCGCGTGCGCTCCTTCATGGACCAGCTCTATGTTTGCTACCGCGTACGCAAGAATTCGGCGACTGGGTTCCTCTTCCGCAGCCATGGCTGCCGTGACACGTGTGGTCCATTTTGGGAAGACATCTTGCACCAGCGCGTTCAGCAGTTCTTCGCGTGAGCCGAAGTAATGGTAAACGCTGGATCTCGCAAGACCTGCACGCTCAGCGATCGCGCGCATACTCGGCAGGTCACCGGCTTCTTCAAGAAAAGCATGCGCAACATCAAGCAAGACCCGCTCTTGGTTCGCTCGATGTTCGGCGACGGATGCTGCTGCAATGCGTGGCATCAATACCGCCTCTCAGCTACCCCCAGTTCGACCGCTGTCATTGAAACCATACACCGTGTCACCGTTGCAGCTCCCCCGACCTCAGCGTTGGCAACCAAGCTAGCCATCGACCGGTGTCAACCTGCCATCAACCATCTCAACAACTCGATCACAGTGCCCAAGAACCTCATGATCATGAGTCACCATCATGGTAGCAACGCCACGTTCGTGACACTGTTCGGCAAGCAACGTCACGATCTGCTGACTCCGTTGCCTGTCAAGCGCCGCGGTCGGCTCATCAACAAGCAAGAGTCCCGGGTTCGTCACGAACGCGCGCGCGATACCCACGCGTTGGCGTTCACCGCCTGAAAGCTGGCGTGGCAGGTTCTTCGCTTTCTGGGCGATGCCTACCGCCTCGAGCAGTGGCATTGGGTCGAAATCTGCCGGGCCCTTGGAGATCTTATTGACCAGCCGCAGCTGATCGGCAGCGTTCAACGCTGGGATAAGGTTGCCGGACTGAAAGACGAACCCAATATTGTGCAACCTGAATTTCGCGAGTTTGCCCTGTGACCGCGTGAGTTTGGCGAGATCTTGACCGAGCACCTTCACGGCGCCACTATCTGGGGTCGCAAGTGCGCCAGCGACTGCCAGAAGCGTCGATTTGCCGGCACCGGATGGCCCGATCACACCAACAAATTCACCATGCTCGATTTCGAGGTTGACGTTATCGAGGGGGCGAACTTTGCTGTCACCATCACCGAGTTCAAGGGTTACGTTGCGAAGCGAAAGCGCTGTCGTTGTTGGCATTATCGCTGACCTCCAAGGGCCGTAAGTGGGTCGATTCGAGTAATGCGAAGTATCGCAACTGCCGCACCGATGAGACCCAGGGCGATGGTGATGAGCGATGAGACGAGGATCGGCATAGCCTCTAACGCGAACGGCATCCCAGCAGGCATTGCCGCTCCGAAAGCGACTCCGACGCCGACGCCGACTGCGGTAAATGCGACCAGCAATATCGATGCCTGGGTGAGGGAGTCGCGTAGCAAGTAGCGGCCAGACGCGCCGAGAGCTCGAAGCACCGCGAGTTCGTGCTGACGTTGAATGGTCCAGACAGTGAAGAACGCGCCGACGACCAAAGCGCAGATCGCGTACAAGAATACTTGGATCATGCTCAACGTCAGCGTCTCTGCCTCGTATCCGGGTGATGAGTTGAACGACTCCTGCAGACTGACCGTGGTGGTAGCTGCAGCGAGGTCGGCTGAGCTAACATCAAATCCGCCTTCAGCCTGAATCGCGACAACGCTCGCCACATCGAAATCGAGGGCATCTACCTGTGCTTGCGTCGGAAAGCCTGCCTGTGCGGCGCCAGAGGCAATCAGCCGCCACGTATCAAGGTGCAGGTATGCCATATCGACGTGACCGAAGGTGGCCTGGCCTTCGGTAAAGCCTACGACTTCAAGCTCTGTGTCGATCCGGTCGAGGGTGATGACAGTGCCGACTTCGAGCCCTTCAGCTTTTGCGGTCTCTGACACCACGATGCCGGCAAGACCCGCCAGGGTGTTGCCTTCAGATACGTCTGGAAGAAGAAAGGAGTCGGGCTGTATCGCAAAGAGCGACAGGTCAATCTGTGTGCCGTCTTCGGTCGTGGCATTCGTCATGCCCGCGCCTACAGGTTCTGCGTGAGTGACGCCCGGCTGAGACTGCAAGGTTTCAACTTGCTCCGCGTCGACGACCGATCTCGAAAAGGCGTTGTCGGTTTTTGTGCCCTTGTCAAAGGCGAACGCCGTCACCGGTAACGATTTGAGACCTGACACTCCGTCGTTGACAAGCCCCGACGACAGACCAGACAGCATCACCATGAGCACGGCGATCAGTGAGACCACCGCACCCATCAGACCGAAACGTCCACGCGCGAATTTCAATTCGCGTAAAGCGAGAAACATGTGACCTTCCCAGTCGACACAGAAGTATCGACACCGTGTCGATAACATGTCAACACTATGCCGATATGTCTGTGAAAGCGCCTAGAACTCACCGCAATGAAGATCGGATTGCGGGAGAATCACCGGTGCGCTGCGGGATGGGAGAGTGCGCTGAGTGTAGCCACATCAATAATCGTGATTTGCCCTTGGCCGTGCTGCGAAATCACGCCGGAGTCCGTGAGCCTGCGCAACTGCCGGCTGAGAGATTCTGGCGTGGTGGACAGTAACGATGCAACGTCCTTCTTCGCCAGAGGGAGTACCACTTCAATGGCGCCTTGCGGTCCAGGCTTTCCGGGGAGTGAGATGAGGTAGTCAGCGAGGCGCGAACTCAGATTCCCTGAGACGATGGAAGCGAGACGCGCTTCTGTGTCGTCTAAGCGTTTGATGACTCCTTGCAGCATGCGCAAGCCAATGCTCGGGTGCTTTTCGATGAGGCGCCCCAGGTCGGCATGACGGAACACACACAGTTCCGTTCGCACGAGCGCTTGTGCGGTGTGGTCGGGTTGAGCTCCGGTGAGGAATGCAGATTCTCCGATGAAGTCACCGGGGCCGAGCACCCGAAGCACTTGTTCGTGCCCGGTCACGCTTGTACGCAAAATTTTGACGTTACCAGTGTGTACGACCATCAGCTGCGACATATCAGAGCCTGCCGCATAGGCCTGATCGAGCGCATCTAGATGCACAGTACGCGCAAAACCCGCTACTTCGAGTTGCTGGGCATGTGTTAACCCTTGAAACAGCGGTACGCGAGCGACACAAAGATCATCTGACGGTTGTGTATGCGCTTCGATTGACATAGACAAAGGCAACCCTCCTTCCTGCTCTAAGTATCGCGTGCCGTGTCCTTACGTGTTCCTCCGTCAAGATGCGTGTTGCGCAGGAGCCGCATGGCGTTGAAGATCACGATGAGCACCGATCCTTCGTGCACGAGCATTCCCACGGCCATCGTGACTCCACCAGCAAAAACTCCCACAAGCAACACCACTACGGTGATGAGTGCGATCCAAATATTTTGGCGCATCACACTCACTGTGCGCCTGGCGAGTCTGATCGCTTCAGGGAGCTTCAAAAGATTGTCACCCATGAGCGCGATGTCGGCAGTCTCGACAGCGACGGCCGACCCGGCTGCGCCCATCGCCACACCGATGTCTGCCGTCGCGAGAGCTGGGGCGTCGTTCACGCCGTCGCCTACCATCGCAACGGTGTGCCCTTCGCGCTGCAAGCGGGCGACGGCATCGAGCTTGTCTTCAGGTAACAGTGAGGCGTGAATTTCGTCGATTCCGACGGCCTCACCGATCGCTTCGGCGACGAGCCGCGTGTCTCCCGTGAGCATGACGACCTTCTCGACTCCGCTCGCGTGCAGGCGTCTGATCATTTCAGGAGCGTCTACGCGAATCGTGTCTGCGACACCAATCACCCCGAGCACCGTCTCGTCGACGGCGACAATCATCGGCGTGTTGCCCGCGGCCGCAAGTTCGTCTGCTGCTGAATCTGCGCCGGCGCTACCCTCAATGCCGTACTGTTCGAGCAGAGGGATGTTGCCGATGAGCACCCGCTTGCCGTCCACTTCGACCACGATCCCTTTACCAACAACCGGCGTAACCGAATCCGGAACTCCTTCAGGTGCTACACCTTCTTCACGCGCAGTATCGAGGATCGGCCCGGCGAGCGGGTGCTCAGACCCAGCTTCTGCAGCTGCAGCCCACCGAAGCACCTCGCTTCGATTCGCCTTGGGGTCGAGCACAACAATGTCAGTCAGCACCGGGCGGCCCTCGGTGAGCGTACCCGTCTTATCAACCGCGACGGCCGAAATCTTGGCAGACGTTTCGAGGTACTCGCCACCCTTAATGAGAATCCCATTGCGAGCCGAACGCCCGATGCCGGCAACGATCGCGACCGGAATGGAGAT
>JAAZHL010000155.1 GCA_012510755.1 Leucobacter sp. | reverse complement strand
GTGTTGGCTCGTCCGTGGTTAATGCGCTTTCGAAGCGGTTTGAAGTTGAAGTACGTCGACAAGGTTTCACGTGGAACATGTCGTTTACCGACAGTGTTCCTGATGCACCGCTTGCGCGCGGTGAGGCAAGTGAAGATACCGG
The DNA here is from genome assembly GCA_012510755.1 of Leucobacter sp. GTDB lineage: Bacteria > Actinomycetota > Actinomycetes > Actinomycetales > Microbacteriaceae > Leucobacter. Next base: position 3,117 of record JAAZHL010000155.1, on the reverse strand, counting down.
CACGACCATTACGTTTTGGCCGAGCGCTGAGATCTTTGAGACGGTTGAATTCGATTACGACACACTTCGCACACGCTTTCAGCAGATGGCCTTTCTCAACAAGGGCCTGAAGATCACGGTCACTGATCTGCGAGCACAAGAGCCTGTCGAGAACGCTGACGGTGAACTTGTTGCACCAGAGCCGCGTCATGACGAGTTTATGTATGAGCGTGGCATCGAAGATTATGTGCACTACCTCAATTCTGCGAAAAGAGCCGAGCTCGTACACGATGAGATCATTTCATTCGAAGCAGAAGACACTGTTCGCAAGATTGCAGCTGAAGTTTCGATGCAGTGGACCACGGCGTACACCGAAAGTGTGCACACCTATGCAAACACGATTAATACGCACGAGGGCGGCACTCACGAGGAGGGGTTTCGAGCGGCGCTCACCACTCTGGTAAATCGCTATGCTCGCGACAAGAATATTTTGCGTGAGAAAGATGAAAATCTTTCTGGCGATGACGTTCGAGAAGGGCTCACTGCGGTGCTCTCGGTCAAGTTGGGCGAGCCACAGTTTGAGGGTCAAACAAAGACCAAGCTTGGCAATACCGAAGCCAAAGCATTTGTGCAAAAGGTGGTTGGTGATCAACTAGGCGATTGGTTTGAACGTAACCCAAACTCAGCGAAAGAGATCATCCGCAAGGCCATTCAAGCTGCCACGGCGCGTCTTGCCGCACGCAAGGCCCGAGAAACCGCACGTCGAAAGGGACTGCTCGAATCGGGTGGTATGCCCGGCAAGTTGTCTGACTGCAGTAGTAAAGATCCGACAGTTTCAGAGATCTTCATTGTCGAGGGTGACTCGGCCGGCGGCTCAGCAAAAACGGGTCGTAACCCAGAAACGCAGGCAATTTTGCCACTGCGAGGCAAAATTCTGAATGTCGAGAAGGCCCGTCTCGATCGAGCACTCGGTAACACTGAGATTCAGGCCATGATCACCGCATTTGGGGCTGGTATCGGCGAAGACTTTGACCCTGAAAAGGTGCGTTATCACAAGATTGTGCTGATGGCAGATGCTGATGTCGACGGTCAGCACATTACGACGCTCTTGCTCACGCTCTTGTTCAGATACATGCGCCCGCTGATCGAATTTGGGTATGTGTACCTAGCTCAACCACCGCTCTACCGCATCAAGTGGACGAACGCCGAAGATGAGTATGTCTTCAGTGATGCAGAACGTGACGCGCAGCTGCAGGCCGGTGCAGACGCCGGGCGGCGGTTGCAAAAAGAGAATGGTGTGCAACGCTACAAGGGTCTCGGCGAGATGAACTACGAAGAGTTGTGGGAGACCACAATGAACCCTGAAACTCGCACCCTCTTGCAAGTCACCCTCGATGATGCTGCTCACGCAGACGAGATCTTTTCAACACTCATGGGCGAAGACGTAGAAGCCCGACGCAGCTTTATTCAGCAGAACGCGAAGGACGTGCGATTCCTTGACATCTGAAAATCAACACCCAGAAGAAACCGAAGCTCTCGATGGAGGGGTAGCGGTGCAGGGCAAGATCGAACAGGTCGACTTGCAGCTCGAGATGCAGCGTTCATATCTCGACTACGCCATGAGCGTGATCGTTGGTCGCGCATTGCCCGACGTACGCGACGGGCTCAAGCCAGTGCACCGACGCGTGATCTACACCATGTATGACGGTGGCTACCGTCCAGACAAGGCGTTTTCGAAGTGCACCCGTGTCATCGGTGATGTCATGGGTCAGTTTCACCCACACGGTGACAGTGCCGTCTATGACTCTCTCGTGCGTTTGGTGCAACCCTGGGCGATGCGATACCCACTCGCGCTCGGTCAGGGCAACTTTGGTTCAACCGGTAATGACGGCGCTGCCGCACACCGATACACCGAAACAAAAATGTCACCGCTTGCCATGGAAATGGTGCGCGATATCGATGAAGACACCGTCGATTTTCAGGATAACTATGACGGTCGAACCCAAGAGCCGACCGTGCTCACTGCCAGGTTTCCGAACCTGCTTGTCAACGGTTCGGTCGGCATCGCGGTGGGTATGGCCACCAACATTCCGCCACATAACCTGCGCGAGGTCGCAGAGGCCGCGATTTGGCACCTCGAACACCCAGATGCCTCGCGTGAGGAGCTGCTCGATGCGTTGATGGAGCGCGTCAAGGGGCCAGACTTTCCAACGGGCGCGCAGATCCTCGGCACCAAAGGCATTCGCGACGCGTATCGCACCGGGCGCGGCTCAATCACCATGCGAGCCGTGGTCTCAATCGAAGAGATTCAGGGACGCACCTGTCTCGTCGTCACTGAGCTGCCCTACCAAGTCAACCCAGATAACCTCGCGGTGAAGATTGCCGACCTCGTTAAAGATGGTCGAATTCAAGGCATCGCTGACATTCGTGACGAAACGAGTGGTCTCACGGGCCAGCGACGGGTCATCGTGCTCAAACGTGACGCGATCGCGAAGGTTGTGCTGAATAACCTGTACAAGCACACCCAGCTGCAAGAGAATTTCGGCGCAAATATGCTCGCGATTGTCGACGGTGTGCCGCGCACTCTCTCACTCGATGGTTTCATTACGGCCTGGGCGAAGCACCAGGTCAACGTCATCGTTCGACGCACTGAGTACCGACTGCGCAAGGCCGAGGCCGAAGCGCACATTCAGCGCGGCTACCTCAAGGCTCTCGATGCCCTCGACGAGGTCATTGCCCTCATTCGACGTTCACCAACGGTAGATGAAGCCCGCGAGGGGCTTATGGCCTTGCTGAGCGTTGATCAGGTGCAAGCTGACGCCATTCTTGGCCTACAGCTGCGTCGCCTCGCAGCCCTCGAACGCCAAAAGATTCTTGACTACGCGGCAAAACTCGAGGCGCAAATCAAGGAATATGAGGGTATTCTCGCCTCACCCACCGAGCAACATGCCATCATCGTGAGCGAACTCAGTGAGGTTGTGCAGCGCTTTGGCGACGAGCGTCGCACTACAATCTTGCACGGCTTCGATGGCGACATGTCGATGGAAGACCTGATTCCAGAAGAAGAGATGGTCGTCACCATTACCCGTGGCGGCTACGTCAAGCGCACTCGCATCGATAACTACCGCACCCAGCATC
>JAAZHL010000154.1 GCA_012510755.1 Leucobacter sp. | reverse complement strand
CTGCGTGGTCCCGTCCCCCTGCCGGCCTCCCGCCAGCCCCAGCTTTTCTGCCGCAGTCCTGTCCCCCTGCCGAGCTCCCGCCAGCCCTGGCACCTGCCGTGCTCCCGTCCCCCTGCCGAGCCCTACCGAAGCCAAAGGGACGCAATTGGCTGTCTCAATACTTTCTAAACAGCCAATTGCGTCCCTTTGGTGAAAGAACGAGGTGTGGGGCGACGAGGATCGCGGCAGCGGGCTAGGGAGGCTGCCCAGTGCCCCGGCTAAGGCTGCTGGTTAGGGCCCCGTGCTACGGCGGGAACTACACCGCTGCCGCAATACGAGTCCCTTTCGAGCTGTCGCTGTGTGAAGTTGCGATCTAGCTTGCCGCCCGCGCGCTCTTCGCCATGTGGTCGACGAGCCCCCAGATGGTGTCGTACACAGCGGCGGCATCATTGTCCGTGCAGCGCGGAAGCGGGCGAACCGCTTCGAGTGTGCCGTCAGCGTTCTTGGCGAGCCCCCAGCCTTCCCGAGCGGCAGCACACGAATCTGGGAGTGACTGGGCAAGCTCGATTTCGAGCGTCAAACCTTGGTCAGTGAGACCGCTATAGGTCACGGTACCGAGTCGCTGCGATTTCTCGACATCGAGTCCCCACTGGGTGATGGGAATCCACCATGATGGCCCCACCTCGACCACTGGCACCTCGTCAGGCTCAGGAGCAGGCGTAGGCTCTTCGGTGGGCGTCGGTGAGGGTTCGGTTGTAGGTTCAGGTGCCGGTTCTGTGGTGGTCGGCGCTGGCGTGGGGGTAGATTCAGACTCTGCACCACCGCGCAGAGCGTTGATCACGAAGATTGATGCGATCAGCGCGATGATGACTCCACCACCAACAATGATCCACGGCAGCGCACGACGCACTCCGCGTTCGCCACCGGTCACAGAAATCTTTTCGTAACTGTCATCACCACCGGTTGCCGACGACCTTCTCGGGCTCGATGTGCTCGGGTTCTGCCGCGCTGAGGCGGGAGCTGACACACTCTGCGTGGTCGAGGCAGCAGCAGATGCAGCGACAGCAGACGCAGCGACAACAGGCGAAGCCACCGCAGGCACCGGAGCTACCGCAGGCACCGAAGCCGCAGCAGGCACCGGAGCCACCGCAGGCTCGTCTTCAGGCTCGTCTACGACTGAATCCTCACCCAAGCCAAGTGCCGCGAAAACATCGGTCGACTCAGTGGGAGGCAAGACGGTATCAATTGGCTCGGTTGCCACGAGGGGCACCGGCTGTGTGGGTGGCAGCGCATCGTAATCGACCACTGGGGCGGCGGCCTCTGGCGCCGCGCCAAAGGCCTCCCTCAGGTCATCGGCGAGAGTGTCGGCGTGAGCTTGCCCTGGTTGAAACAATGGTGGCAGGGGCTGCTTGGGCCCACCGTCTGACGAGAAGCCGGGCAGAATAAGCGGCACAACCTCATCGTCGGTAAGTTGCGGTTGAGCCATCGACGGGGGTTGCTCGTCTACGTTGTGCGCAGGACGCGGCGTAGCAGGCCGCGGTGTCGCAGCTACCGGCGTCGTAGGCAACGAAAAAATGTTGGGTTCTTCTTCGGCAGCGAGCTCGCCCTCGTCCGCGACCGGTGCGGCAGCATCGTGGCTCTCGTTGTCGTTTTGGGCTGCGGGAGCAGCGAATCCCATCAGCTCGTCAAAACTGGGAACGCGAAAAGGCTTATCGCCTGAATCGGCGGCTGACCCGCTGTGGGGTCGCAATTCATCGTCTTTCACCCTGACAGACTACAGAAGTACGGGCTAGTAGCGAACTTTGGGCACGGCGTACACTCAGGTTATGAAGGCTTCAGTTCAGGCAAGCCACGTGGTTTTTGCCCTCGATTGCCCCGATGCGCTTGCCCTGGCGCAGTTCTATGCAGACCTACTTGGTTGGGTGGTGCGGGTTGATGCAGCAGACCCAGATTGGGTCGAAGTCGTAGCTCCAGCTGGTGACAAGTCGGGTTTCAGTCTCGCCTTTCAACAGATCGAGCACTACAGAATGCCGGAGTGGCCTGACGGTGAGGTTGCGCAACAAGCACACCTAGATTTTCATGTGGATTCGTTGCAGCGTGCGGGCGCAATTGCTGAGGCGGCCGGCGCTACCAAACACCTGCGGCAGCCGTTGAGCGACGCAACGTTTGCCGTCTATACCGACCCTGCGGGCCATCCCTTCTGTCTGTGCGAGGTCTAAGAAGCGAGGTCCAGCGAGCGAAGTCTAGAGACGTGAAGTGCGGCCGGTCATTCCCGCGCGCCACGCAGCAAGAACCCTCGTAAGGCCGCGATGACTTCTTGTGGTTTCTGCGAGTGCACCCAGTGACCTGCTCCTCGCACCGTAAGCCGCACGGTCTTCGGAAAGTAGCCGCGCATGATGGGCACAGCGGCCTCGTTGACGTAATCGGATTGGTCGCCCCGAATCCACAGCACCGGTGCGCTGAACTGCAGATCTCCAAGATCGGGAAACCCCATGATGGCCGGCAGTTGCGCGTTGAGCAGTTCGAGGTTCGGCTCCCAGGTAAAACCGTCAGCCATGCGTCTCAGGTTTTGCAGCAAGAACCCGCGCACCGTGTTATTTGGAATCTGCGCGCGCAGCGCCTCTTGTGCGTCGTTTCGACTGGTGAGGGCGCCAATGTCGAGCCCGGCAAGCGACGACAAGAGATGCGGAAACTCACTCGTGCTCGCCTCTCCCCCGACTGGTGAAATATCGATCACGACGAGCCGGCGCACAAGCTCTGGGTGCCTGAGCGCGAGCACCATCGCAACCTTGCCTCCCATGGAATGTCCAACGACGTCGACCGGACCATCGGCCGCGAAATCACTCTGCAGCTGTACTGCGACGGCGTCGGCCATGCCGATATAGCTGAAGGTGTCAGTCGATGCAGATTCACCGTGGTCGGGCGGGTCGACGAGCAAGCACTGCGCTTCTGGCAGCAGGCCGCTCGCGATGGTCGTGAAGTTCTTGCCGCGGCCGAAGAGCCCGAGCAGAAAGACGACTCGATGCGCAGGGGCATCGGTCGCCGCGCCAGTTGCCGAAGCAACTGTGTCGACGTCGATGAGGGTGGTATGCAGAGGCGCTGCGTGCTGGCTGGTCACGCCTCCACGCTACCCGGTACCGGAAGCACGAGCGACCGAGTCCGCCAAGAACGCAGTCTGCGACGGCTCACTCACACGAAAATGCCCACATGACTCCGTAACGATCAAACACCTGCCCGTACCAGCCGCCCCATGGCGCCTGTTCGAATGGCATCGCCTCGTTACCGCCGCCTGCCACGAATTTACCGATGAACGCACGCGCTTCTTCGGGAGTGTCGGTCGTGTACAGCATTGAGTAGGCAGTGTCTCTGACCGCGTAATCGTTGCCATCTTCAATCGAGTCACCCCCGGCGATGATGCCTGCCGACGTGGTGAGGGTTGCGTGGGCGACCGCTTCTGGATCGGGTTCAAACGGCATGCCTTCCAGTTGCATATCGCCATAACGCAAGATCATGAGGTCTCCGCCAAAGACCTCGTGCCAATGTTGCATTGCTTCTGCGGTGGTGCCGGGTAAAGCGATGTACGTTGCGATTGTGTGAGCCATCGTGTGCCTCCTGCTGAGCGTTTCGTCATTGAATCTGCTGTATCTCAAGTATTGCGCGAGGATCGCCCAGCCATAACCCCCTTCGCTCGAATTCGGCGACTGTTCACCGAGGCTCTCAGGGCCTAAGCAGGGTCGCACCAGCGGGTACGCTCGTAGCGTGGCCCCACGATCTACCTTGAGCTCGGCGAGACGTACTCAGCTGCGCCAAGCGGCGACGCACTCAGTGCTTGGGGTCTTGTTCATCGCCGCTGGCGTGCTGCTCCTTCGGGCGGAGGGACCGCTGGTCGCAGGCATCGGGATGGTGCTTGGCGCACTTGGTCTGCTGTCCGGTCTCGTCAAGGTCATCGGCCGACAAACTCTTCTCGTACGTATCGTCACAGTGCTGGTGAGCCTCGCGTTCACGGCAACTGGCGTAGGTGCAGTCGTAGCTGCCGTTGCATGTCTTTGGCAGTCCAACTGGGTTGCCGCAATACTCATGCTCATTGTTGGCCTGCTCTGCGCTGGGTTCTTCGGCTTCGCCACCGTGCATATTGTTCGCGAGGAGTTACGAGGCCGGTGGGCCAAAAAGTAGCTGCTCGGCTTCACCAGCAGGCCGGGTAGTGCAAGACGGGGTCAGTTCACGCGCTTCACGACGCTCGATTTGAGTTGCATATTGCCGAAGCCCGGCACGCGCGCATCGATGTCATGCCCACCAACACCCCCGGCGTTCAGCCGAATGCCGGTCACTTTGGTACCAATCTTGACAGTTCCGCCACCGCCACCTGAGACCTTCACGGTCTTCACCAGGGTGACGGTGTCGCCGTCCGAGAGCACATTGCCCACAGCGTCCCTGATCACAGGTTCCTCAGAGTCGCTTGCTTCGGGTTGCTCACCCGACCACTCGTGGCCGCACATCGGGCAAACCAGCAATGCGCCCTGCTCGTACGTGTACGACTCCGCACACTCGGGGCACGGCGGCAACGAATCAGACATTAAAGCACCTTTCGCGGGAATTCTTGTTCACCACAAGCCTGTCATATTCAGAGCACTTGGGATGTCAGACCGCACGACGCGGTGGTTTGCCGAGATTGGTCAGGTTCTGGGTGCGCTCTCTCAACACGAATGAGAGCGCGAAACCTGCGGCAAGAAGTGCAGCAATGACCATAAAGACAGCCCGAACACTCGTCTGATCTGCGATTGATCCAAGCATCGGGCTGATCAAGCCACCGAACGAGAGCGTCAGGCCCAGAGTTACACCGCTGGCCACGCCGATTCTGTTGGGCAGGTAGGAGTGCGACAGCGTGAGTTGCACGGCAAAGGGCAAGAACAGACTCGCTCCGAGGATCGCGGTGCAGATGATGATTGCTACCGGCGACGGGGCCAGCACGATCGCAATGGTCGAAGCAACGGCCAGCAAGTATCCGGTTCGGACAATGCGCAGCCGCCCAAACCGGTCGGCGAGCCACCCGCCCGCGAAGGTTCCGACCGCACCAGCCGCAGGAAACACCGAAAGGGCAATCGAAGCGACCCCAGTCGACACATCGAACCGCTGAATCGAATACAGTGAAATGAACGTCGAGGTGCCGACGTAAGCAACAGACCAGGTAGCCAAGACCACGGTGAGCCAAATGAAAGCTCGCCAATCATCAGGAATAGCTGATTTCGCGGCTGCAGTCACACGCTCAACAGACACCGTGCTCGCGAACGAGTGACGCCACGAAACAACGACGTACACCAGCCCCATCACGACGGCCGGAATGATGAGCAAGCCAGAGCCTGCCAGGCCGAAGGTCCCGACGACAAAGATCACCGCCGTTGGGGCCAGCGCCACACCGAGGTTGCCGCCCACCGAGAACAGACTCATCGACGCACTGGTGCCTCCGCCAAGTTCGCGCGCTTCCATCGTCGCGGCAGGGTGGTAAGCGGCGACACCGATTCCTGAGATCGCCACGACGATCCAGACTGCCAAATATGAGTCGGCGACGATGCCACTCAAAGCGATACCGACACCAGCGGCGAGCAACCCAGCTAAGCTCATCCAGCGCAGCCCGTAGCGGTCGCTGAGGTAGCCGAACATCGGCTGAGCAACGCTAGAGAATGCCGTCGCAGCAAGGGTGATCCCGGCGACTGCTGCGTAGGAATACTGCGCTTGGATCACGAAGTACGGCAAGAGAGCTGCGACCGCGCCTGCGTAGAAGTCACTTGCCACGTGGGTGGCCGTCAGCACCCACAGTCCCAGCCTGCTGCGGCCACGAGCCGAGAAGGTGCTCATTGGCTTCTCTCGTGGTGTGGCGCGCGGTAACAATGCATAAGAAGTAATGTAACCGACTCGGTCATGAGTGGTCCGCGCGCAAGCTGGCCGGCTCGACGAGCGTGCATCCAGATCTCTGAAAGGTGCGCTCAGCTCGTTGCTGGCCGCCCATGACGCCAATACCCCACAAAATCGACGTTTCTCTTTGGCACCTCCCGTTCCTGAACAAGATAGCGGCGCGCACCAGTGGCCAATTTGGACTCACCGATTGCGTGTGCGTGCACAACACCATCGGGCAGCGTCGCGGTCGTGAGCGCGCGCAAAGCGAGTTCACCCGGTCGACCGTCGGCTTGGGTCGACTGGTCGCGAACGATCCAGTCGACCTCCACGCCGGCGGGCGCAGAAAATTCTTGGCGGTCGCTCGCAGTGGGGATCTCGATAATCGCCCTCCCTCGCGCATCCTCACGGAGTGAGCGACAGATGCCCGCGATTGCGGGCAGCGCTGTTTCGTCTCCAATCAGCAGTGTCCAGTCGTGGGGATGGTCGGGCGTAAAGGCGCTTCCCTGATCGAGGAACCCGATCCGGTCGCCCGGTCGTGCATCGAGTGCAAACTGGGCGGCCGGCCCGATAGACCCGCTCTGCTCACCGTGAATAACGAAGTCGATGTCCACCTCGCCCACGTCGGGCCGAGCGTCGCGTAACGTGTAGGCGCGTACCCACGGCCGTCGGGTCTTCGGCGTCGCGAGGTACTGCAGATACCAGCCGATCTCAGTGGTGCGAGTGGGAAGTTGCAGCACGTCCTGCCCCTGCCGCGCGAAAAAGAGGCGACACCAGTGATCGTCTCCACGAGCTTCGAGGCCATCCAGTCCGCCCAAGGTCAGTCGAACAAAGTTCGGGCTGATGCGTTCTGTTCGAACGACATGCGCCATCATGAATCGGCGGTCAGATGGAGTATTCTTCTTTCTTCCCATGAAGGCAAGCCTAACCTAACCTAGGTGGCTCCAGAAGATGATTTAGGTGCTGAACCGCCGCTCACACACGTCGCCGTCTCACATCGAGCACCTACGACGATGCCCTATCGATCATTGACCGAGCAGCCGAATCGCCTGCTAATGATTCTCACCCTGCCCATGTTTAGTGAGAGCTGCCTTCACCCACCTTCGGTTTCACCCGAATGTAGGTGAGATCGTACAAAGATAGGCGGATGCGCACAAAAGTTAGTAGACATCAGTCGACTATCCGATCATGTACACCATGCCTCGGTCATCTGCGACGAGTCCAGCTACAAACTTATGTGCCTTCCGCAAGCACTGCATCAGTTGCGCTTCCTCCGGCCGGTCCGCGGCCTCCGGTTCGCGAAGAACCCGTCGCTCTTGCTCCTCAATAAGGTTCACCAAATCCGGCACAATCACAGGAAGATCTTCCTTGAACAAAGGACGAACCAAGGTTCCCATCCGGCGGATTCAACCGGTCAACGCAACGAGCTCTGCGAACTTCTCCGATGGTGTCAGATATCCGAGGGTCTTGCGCGGCCGCCCATTCAGCGAGTCTTGGATCGCGGTCAGCTCTTCGCGGTTGAAGACGCTCAGATCAGTGCTCTTCGGTAGGTATTGGCGTAGGAGCCCATTGGTGTTCTCGTTGCTGCCACGCTGCCAGGGTGAGTGCGGGTCGCAGAAGTAGATCGGGATTCCGGTTGCCGTCGTGAACTCGACGTGCCTGGCCATCTCCGCGCCCTGATCCCACGTGATTGTCCGAGCCAATGACGACGGCAACGCTACGATCGCCTCACGCATCGCTGCCTCCACCTGCTCAGCACTCTTTCCGTCAGGCAGGTGCAATAGCAGAGTGAGTCGGGTGCTGCGCTCCACCAGGGTGCCAACGGCGCTGCGACTGTTCTCACCCAGGATCAGGTCACCTTCCCAATGGCCCGCGACGGCACGATCTTCGACCTCTGCGGGGCGGTCGCTGATCATCACCATCCCGGGCAGCCGTCCGCGCCTGTCCGTCGCCGTTCTCGGCTTGCGGGCAGTCCGTCCTGATCTCAAGCATCGTGCCAGTTCGCGACTTAACTGCCCGCGGCCCTGCACGAACAGGGACTGGTAGATCGTCTCGTGGCTCACGTGCATCTCCGGGTCGTCGGGGTATTCCAACCGTAGTCGGGCGGCAATCTCCTGCGGCGACCACAGTTTCTCCAACTGCTCTGTCACGGTCTCGAGAAGCCGTCCACTATCAAGTTTGAACGCCTTCGGCCTGCGAGCCTGCTCGCGAGCATCCTCATGTGCCCGCCACGCGGAATACTCGTTGCGCCCGCCGCCCCGCTTGACCTCGCGACTGATCGTCGAGACCGCACGTGTTAGTTCACGCGCGATCGCCGTGAGGGTGTCACCCCGGGCGAGACCGACAAGGATCTGCTCGCGATCAAGGACCGTCAAATGGCCCTCACGCGGCTCCCATCCGAACGGCCTCCCGTTCAGATGATGCCCCTCCCGTGCCATTTTCCCGACCATCGGCGCGGTGCAGCCGATCTCGCGGGCGATATCGATGAGCCGCCAGCCCTTCGAGTGGAGACGGAGCGCAAGCTGTTTCTGCTCACGACTGAGATGACCATGCTTTCCCTGCAACGAAGACCTCCTGAGATAACCACCTGCTCTATCTCACAGCACTCGTTGCGTTGACCGGTTGAATCCGCCTCCCCTAAAGTGCACTGTCGGCTCTCCTTCGAACATTGCAAAGGCAGGCCTCGAATCCCTACCCCCTGACTCCAGCGGGCCGGTCAGGATCTGCAGACAGCGCCAAGCTTTATCAAGATAGAGCATGTCCCGTTCGGGTACGGCCTGTTCGAAGGTAGCGTAGCTGATGGTCTGATGCGGCTCCATTCCCCATGCGTCAGCGAGCGGATCGCTCGAAATCAGGCTGCGAGGATCAGCCCGAGCCTGGTCGCTCAGTTTGGAATCGAACGCATATGCGTAATATCTGATGCCCATGCATCGACCCTGCACCCGCGCGTGCAGCGGCCGAGACTGAATTAGACAAACTGTGGAGAACTCGCGCTACCGGCGGATTGTGAGCGAACAACAACACGAGATTACGTGCTACTAAACGTTAAATCGCCACTCGCAGACGTCGCCGTCTTGCATCACATAGTCCTTGCCCTCCATGCGGGCCTTGCCCTTCGCGCGTGCCTCGGCAACAGAACCCGCTTCGACAAGATCTTCAAACGAGATGATCTCGCCTTTGATGAAGCCCTTCTCGAAATCGGTGTGAATCACGCCGGCAGCCTGCGGCGCTGTCGAGCCCTTGCGAATGGTCCACGCGCGCGCCTCTTTCGGGCCCGCGGTCAGGTAGGTCTGCAACCCGAGCGTGTCAAACCCCACACGGGCGAGCTGATCAAGCCCGCTCTCTTCTTGGCCAATCGACTCGAGCAATTCGCGTGCGTCCTCGGCAGACAGCTCAACGAGCTCGCTCTCGAGCTTGGCATCAAGAAAGATCGCCTTCGCTGGAGCGACGAGGGCGGCGAGTTCGGCCAGGCGATCCTGGTCGCCAAGCACACCTTCATCAACGTTAAAGACATACAAGAACGGCTTCGCGGTAAGCAACCCCAGCTCGCGAATCGGCTCAATATCGATGTCGGTGTGCGAAAGCAGCTTGCCGTCATTCAGTGCAGCGAGCGCAGCACGTGCGGCGTCTACCACCGAAGCATCAATCTTCTTGCCCTTGAGCTCTTTCTCGAAACGCACCAGCGCCTTCTCGAGCGTCTGCAGATCGGCGAGAATCAGCTCGGTATTGATGGTCTCCATGTCGCTTGCAGGGTTCACCGCACCGTCGACGTGAATCACGTCAGGGTCGCTAAATCCGCGCACCACCTGCGCAATAGCGTCGGCCTCGCGAATATTCGCCAAGAACTGGTTGCCAAGCCCCTCGCCCTCACTCGCGCCGCGCACAATGCCGGCGATGTCCACGAACGACACGGGGGCAGGCAGCAAACGCTCACTGCCAAAGATCTCAGCGAGCTTCTCGAGACGCGCATCGGGCAGATTCACCACACCAATGTTCGGTTCGATGGTCGCAAACGGATAGTTTGCCGCGAGCGCGTCATTCTGGGTGAGCGCGTTAAATAGGGTCGACTTGCCGACGTTGGGCAGACCCACGATGCCAATTGTTAGAGCCACGGGGGTCAAGTCTACCCTTCGCGGGCGGAGGTTCACGCCGCAGACGTGTCACCGGGCACACCGCCGTTCGCGTAGCGAACCGCAACCCCTCTCGCTCGCGCCGCTCGGTGTCGGTGGGGTGTGCAAAGCTAGTTGGGTGCCAGTTGATTTCACCGCGATAGATTTCGAGACCGCCAACAGCAACGCCGCGTCAGCGTGCTCGGTCGGTCTCGTGAAAGTTCGAAACGGTAAAGTCGAGGATCGCGCGCAGTGGCTCATTAAGCCACCCGAGGGGCATGATGCGTTCTTGCCGTTCAACATTAAAATTCATGGCATTACGCCAGAAATGGTTGAGCATTCATTGGGGTGGGCTGAACAGCTGACTTCGCTCACCGATTTCATTGGTGATGACATTGCGGTGGCCCATAATGCAGGCTTTGACATGGGCGTGATTCGTGCTGCGTGCGCCCAAACCATCATGCCGACGCCAAAGCTGCGTTACCTCTGCAGCGTGCAGGTCTCACGCAAAACCTACGACATCGCCTCGCACCGACTACCGCTTGCAGCCGAGGCGGCGGGGTTTGGCGAGTTTGCACACCACGAAGCGCTTGCCGACGCTGAAGCCTGCGCAGCAATCATCACTGATGCGGCGAAACGCCACGAAGCGGCCGACCTCATCGCTCTAGCGAAGACGACAGGGCTGAAGATTCAACAGCTCAAAGCGATTCCGCTGAAGTTGTAGAGAGTTTCAGGGTTTACCGCGCTGCGCTCGCGACGCGAACCGCAGGATCAGTCCCAGCGATCAGGGTGCTGGTCGGTGATGACTCGGCGAATAGTGCCCGAGAACGAACGCATCACGACGCTCTCGCTGCGCAAAAACGGCCCGCGACGCTGCACTCCGTCGAGAAAGTCCGCCGAGGTAATGCCGGTCGCCACGAAGTAGCAGTTGTCGCTCGCAACGAGATCGTGTGCGTGCAGCACGCGGTCGAGATCGTGACCTGCGGCGAGCGCCTGCTCACGTTCGACATCATCTTTTGGCCACAGTTTGCCCTGAATCACGCCGCCAAGCGCCTTCACGGCGCAGGCCGTAATGATGCCCTCAGGCGTGCCACCGATTCCTACAGCCAGGTCGACGGTCGAGCCCCATTGGGCCGCGTTGACACCTGCTGCGACGTCACCGTCCATAATCAACCGGGTGCCTGCGCCAGCGTCACGAATTTCGGCGATGAGCCCTTCGTGCCGCGGGCGGTCGAGCACGGCAACGCGAATGTCGTCGACGTCCACACCTTTGGCACGCGCGAGTGCACGAATGTTCTCGCCAATCGGCCGCTCGATATCGACGATACCTACGCCCTCGGGTCCGCACACGAGCTTGTCCATATAGAACACTGCCGAGGGATCGTACATGCTGCCACGATCAGCCACCGCGATGACCGAGAGCGCACCTGGCCGCCCTTCGGCAGTGAGCCGCGTGCCATCGATCGGGTCAACCGCTACATCGCACTCTGCGCCCTCGCCGTTGCCTACCTGTTCGCCGTTGTACAGCCACGGCGCGTCGTCTTTCTCGCCCTCGCCGATGACCACGGTGCCACGCATGCTCACGGTCGACAAGAATCGTCGCATCGCATCAACGGCGGCCCCGTCGGCCGCGTTCTTGTCGCCGCGTACGATCCAGGGTGTCGCACGAATGGCGGCAGCTTCGGTCGCGCGAACGAGCTCCATGGCCAGGTTGCGGTCTGGTTGCCAGGTGCCAAGCGAATCGTGTTCAGTCATGCTGACAAGCGTATCGCGCTCAAGGCAGCTCACAGTGCAATCGCCTAGACTTAACGAGGATCAGCACGTCCCTCAGAAAGGCCGCCCAATGCCCGTCGCGACCCCGCAACAGTACGCCACTATGCTCGATGCCGCCAAGTCAGGCGGTTTTGCCTTTCCTGCTATCAACGTCTCAAGCTCGCAGACGCTCAACGCAGCCCTGCAGGGCTTCGCTGAAGCCGGCAGCGACGGCATCATTCAGGTGAGCTTTGGCGGTGCCGACTACTTTGCTGGGCACACGGTCAAGAACCGAGTCGGTGGCGCAATCGCTTTTGCAAAGTACGCCGAAGAGGTGGCCAAGGCCTACGACGTCACGGTTGCGTTGCACACCGATCACTGCCCGAAAGAACATCTCGAGAACTTTGTGTTGCCCCTCGTCGCCGCAAGCGAAGAGCGGGTAAAACAGGGTGGCCTGCCTTATTTCCAGTCGCACATGTGGGACGGGTCGGCGGTGTCGCTCACCGAGAACCTCGACATCGCGAAGCAGCTCTTGCCCCGCATGGCAGCCATTGACATTGTGCTCGAGGTCGAGATCGGTGTGGTCGGGGGCGAAGAAGACGGCATCGTGCACGAGATCAACGACAAGTTGTACACCACCCTCGAAGACGCTGTCGCGACCGTTGAAGCGCTGGGCTTCGGCGAGCAGGGGCGTTACCTGACTGCGCTGACATTCGGCAATGTGCATGGAGTGTACAAGCCGGGTGG
>JAAZHL010000153.1 GCA_012510755.1 Leucobacter sp. | reverse complement strand
GATCTGCACCAAACCAACCCTGACGCAATCGCGAACATGGAAAAGAACAATCTGCATCTGATTTCGTACTGGCCGTCGGGCAGGTTGCTGTTCGGGTCGAAAGAACCTCTCGAGCAGGTCGAAGACCTCGACGGTCTGCAGGGCCGCGCAAACGGTCCGGTGCTGCAGTACACCCTGCAGAATGCGGGCTACGCGATGAACGCAATCACCGCAAGTGAAACGTATGAGGCAGTCGAGCGCGGCGTCATCAAGTCGGTGGCCGGCGCCATCGACTTTCCGGTCAACATGAGCCTGATGGAACTGCTGCCGTATTGGTCTGACGCTGGCATCGGCCAGTATGCAGTCTTTGGCATGTGGTTCTCAAAGGATGTCTACGATTCCTTGCCGACAGATCTGCAGGCGGTCATCGACGAGGTTGCAGTCGAACTGAACAATGGCGCGGGCGTTGAGGCGTTCAACCAGGGAGCCCAGAGCCAGTGCCAGCAGATGCTCGACGCGCCAACCGTTGAAGACCTCACCGCGTGGGACGACTCGGCCGTGCAGGCTTGGGTCGACGACATTGGAGGTGCATCTGAAGAGAAGTGGCTTGAGGTCGCGACCGAATTCGGCATCGCAGACCCTGAATCGTACCTTGCAGATTACAAGGCGCTCTATGCGCAGTCTGCAGACGCCGACTATTCAGATGCCACCATTGCGAGCATCGACCAGTTTGCAAGTCGCTAACTGAACGCTCTGTGGCTCTCAGCCAATGTCAGCTGAGAGCCACCGCTCAACTCTTGGCAACGTGCGCAGCGACTGAACCAGATGAAAGCCTCGAATGACTGACACCACTCTGCCCCTGCCCCACCCCATTGAATACATCTCGCGCATGCGTGATTATCACCCTGACCACCCGCCCTATCGGTGGTCGAGTGAGCCTGCAACGGCCGAGCTGAATGCAGTCTCGAAGCCACTCGCCGAAAGCAGCGTTGCCATCGTCGCGCTCAGCGGGGTGCAAGTAGCAGGCGACACACCATTCGACCTCTCTGGTGACTCACGCCTCGGCTACATCAGCCCAAGCACCGAAAAAGACGAAGTCACCTACCGCCACTTCGCATTCAAGCTCGATCGTGTCGCTCACGACCCTGCGACGATGTTGCCGCTGTGGGCTGTGTCACAGCTCGTGCGAGACGGCAAGGTTGGGTCGCTCGCTGGGCCAGCCATTTCTGCCTTTGGCTCACAGTATTCCCAGCGCCTCGTGCGCGCTGAGCTCATACCGAACATCATGCAAGCGCTCGCCCCGCTACAGGCAGATATCGTCTTGATTGTTCCCGCCTGCCCGCTCGATCACCAGACCGCTGCGATGCTCAGTCGCGAGGTCGAAGATGCGGGCATGATCGCAATCGTCCCTTCGGTCGCACGCGACATCGTGACGCACTGCGGCGCAACCCGCCCGGTCTATATTCACGCCCCAATCGGCTTTATGTTCGGCATGCCGCACGATGAATACGGCCAGTACCATCGCACCCTTGCTGTGCTCGAGGCGGGGCTGCGCATTGACACGGCTGGTATGGTCGCCGATTTGCCCCGCGATTACCCGATGGGATTGTCTGGGCTGCCTGAAGAGTTCGTCGACGCACAGCTGAACGACTGGGAGCGGCAAGAGTACACTCCCGGGTACACGACTGGCTAATCGCCTTCACCACGACTGGCTTAGCCGTGCCTGGCCAACATACACACGAGTAACTAAGAAGCTGCCTCTGGTTCAGCTGCTGACTCTTCATCGAGCACGTTTCGCCCCGTCTGCGGGTGAAACCTCGCGAGCCCAAGCACGCCGATCAGCGCAATCACGCCGGTCACCACAAATGTGGCCACTGCCCACGGCGCTGCCCCGGCGGCTTCGTGCAGCACCACGATGCCGATGAGAATCGCCACGAGCGGGTCAATGACGGTCAGCCCGGCGATCACGAGGTCTGGCGGCCCAGAAGAGTACGCATTCTGCACGAACACCATACCGACTAGACCGCCGATGATGAGCGACAGCACGCACACCCAGGTTAGCCATTCGAACTCGTTCTGCTGCAGCCGGCCGAGTACCGTCTTTGCGAACGTGGCGACGAAGCCATAGAGCACCCCGGCGCCAACGATATAGAAGAGCGCGACGGCTTTATGCCTCACGAGCAGATACACCACCAGCACCACCGCGAGTACGACGGCAAACGTGATCAAGATAATGATGAGCTTCTGGTCTGTCACCGGCCGGTCTGCAGCGTTAAAGGCCGCAACCACCACGAACGTCACAATGCCCAAGACACACATCGCGAGTGACACCATCGCCCGCTTTGGCAGGCGCACCTTGGTGACCCGCGAATTGAGCACGGCAGTAATCACCATCGCGGCCACACCCAGCGGCTGCACGACGATGAGTGGTGCGAGCGCGAGCGCACCGATCTGAAACACGATGGCGAGGCCCAGCAGCACCGTGCCGACCACCCACGATGGCCGACGAAGGAGGCCGATCACCTGAGTGAACGACAGCCCGCTGCCAGCCGACTGCCGCGTCAACCGTTCGACCTTGTTCAAGCCTCGCGACTGATATTGCGCACCAAACGACATGAGCGCCGCGCCCACCAGTGCAACGG
>JAAZHL010000152.1 GCA_012510755.1 Leucobacter sp. | reverse complement strand
GCGTCCTGGCAAAAAGATGGATACCCAATCATCACCGAACGCGAAGGCATCGGCACACGACATGTGCCAGGAAGATCGCCGTTTGGAGGATACGACCTCGCCCACGTCGCGCTGGCGAGGCGCTAGACGCCTCGGTGCTGCCTCTCTCCCTCTCTCACAGCACCGAGGAAACGAGGAAGCCCCCACCATCACGGTGGGGGCTTCCCTCTATGCGCCTGCTGGCTCCTTAGCCGCAGTGCTCGGTATAGGCTTCGTCAACGACATTGAACGCAGCCTCAGCTTTCGCAATATCGCCCGGCTGACCTGCCCGAGTGAGGGTCTCCAGGTATTCTTCCAATGCGACCCGCTGGGCATCGTCAACAATCATCATGAGGGCACCCCAGTCCGAGAAGAACTCATGGTCTGACGCCCACATTCCAGTGGCCTCATCGTAGCTGTCGTCCTCCATGGACACACCCGCGATCACCTTCTCAACGACCTCGCAGTTCGTCATTTGCGTCACTCGCGTCTCCAGCTGACCCAAGTCGCTGCTCTGTGGCTGCCCGCCGACGTCCGTGGGCTCACTCTGCGTGCCAACACTGTCAGACAACACTGAAACTGAGGCGCTCCCGTACATCACTGTCACCGCGATGAGTACCGTGGCCACGATCAGCTGCACCGCAAGGCTCACATAGCCGACGATGACAGCAGCAAGAGCAAAATTACGGCCACCCTCGCCCGTCTTCTTAATCTGTTTGAGGGAAATATGTCCCATAACCACGCCAGCAAGCGCCACGAAGAACGCGCTAATGAACGCCACAATGGCGAGCGTGTTCGTCTTACTCTGCGGGGTAGGCGACTGCGCTTCGCCTAGTTGGTGCGATGGTGGTTCCTGGCCAGGGAATTGCGGGGCGAGACTGTTCGACATGGTGACCTTTCCAAGTATGCGTGTGTCTGCACTTAGAACAGCGACTGCGCGCAGCGCTCGGCAGAATAGTGAGCCTCAGCGCTCCCCTGCTATCTGTTCTCTCGGGTGCCAGTCAGTGCGTTGAATGCTTCTGCCGCGCTGGGACATAGGCTGCGAGGGCTTCACGCACCACATCTGATTCCGTCATATGCTCACTCTCAGCCAGTGCGAGCACACGATCTTTGAGCGCCTGCGACACACAGGCACTCACCACAGGTGACGGGCCCGTCTTCGCGCCTGTGTCTGCATCAGGAGCCGCTCCGTCTCTGCGGCTGCAGCCGCAGCTCGACGTACGGTGTCTGGCTTCACACTGAGGTAGTCGCGCCGCCACGGTGGACGCTTGTCGTAGTGCATGGCTTCATAGAGTTCCTCTTCGCTGGGAATGCCGTGCTTGTCAGTGCTGTCAGTGAACCGAACTCCCATGCTGAACAGTATGGCGCAGAAAGCGGGTTATGTCGCCGAAATGGATCTGCCCCTCACCGTGAATGGTGAGGGGCAGATCGCTAGCGGCTGCTGAGCATTACTCAGCTGCTACGCCGCGCTTCCGACGAACCAGTACGAGCGCGAGCCCTGCCGCGACGAGCAGCAGCGCACCAGCACCGACACCCATCATGGTCGCACCGCTTGCACCAGTCACCGACAGTACCGGCTTCCCCGTCACGATAGTCGTCTCGGACGGTTCACCGCACTCGCCAACGTGAACGATTTCACGGTCACCGTTCTCGAGCACGTAGGTGAGGGTTTCTACCCAGAAGTAGGTGCCAGCCTCATCGAAGGTGACTGCCTCACTCAGGTACTCGCCAGCACCCGTCACGGCGACTGGCGTGGACAGGTCAGCGACACGGTTGTCGACCGTGCACACTGGCGTGCTGCCAGTCTGCTTGAACGCCTCGAACGTGAGTTCAGTGGTGATGCCCGTGTTCTCGCCCGGGATCGGGCCAGTCACGATCGCAGTGTCAGCTGCCTTCTCGCCCACGTGAATGTCGGTCTGAGCCTTGGTAGTGACCGTCGGCTCATCGACAATCGTGGTCTCGTTCTCAAGCCCGCAAATACCCGACTTGATGACCGTGCCGGTGGGCACGTGAATCAGTGACTCTACCCACCAGTAGGTGCCAGTCTGGTCAACGTACACGTTGGGTGACTGGTACTGGGCGGCATCATTCTGGCCTTCTGCTACCGCCACGCCGTCAGTGACGGTGACGCGGTTTTCGACGGTACATACTGCATCGTCAGCGAGGGCATCGATTTCGTCTTGCGTCCACACCTCGGTCGACAGGCTGCCGTCAGCGGCGTACTTGTAGTTGCCCTCTTCTGGCTTCTGGAACAGCTCGAACGAGACAACCGTGTCGGCGGGCACTGGCCCGTTAACGGTTGCGACGTCGAACAAGGGGTCATGAACGGTTGCTAGTTCACGCGCCTGAGTGGTGACGGTTGGTGCGGTCACTTGCACCGTTTCAGATGCCTGACCGTACTGGTCGCACGTCTCGGCAAGCATTCCCTGGTACTCGACCGGTTGTTCTGACTCCACGAGACACCACTGGAATGTCACCCAGCCCTCTTTCAAGGGCATTGTGATCGGGTCAGAAGTGACAGTGCCAGCCTTGTTCACGACGAGCTGCGGCGTACCGACTACCTCAGCTCCTGCCGGTGCACTATCGGCAAGCTCTTGCTGAGTCTCGCTGTAGTACGCGGTACCGGTGAGGGTTGCGGGCACGCGGCCGCCGTCAGCCTGAATCCAGCCGCCACCATACGGGGTCACAGTGACCTCATCGGTTGCGTCCTGGCCGATGCCTACCATTGATTCGGTGACAGCGGTCGTGATCGCAAGATTCGACGGTGTGATCGAGGTCTCGACCACCTGACCGAAGCGGTCAGTGAAGTGGTATTCCTGTGGCAAGAACTGCTGCACGTTCGGTGAAGCGGCAGGCTGGTCTGACGCGAGAATCTCCCACACCCACGTGTAGAAGCCGGCCTCTTCTGACACGAACCCGCTGGGCACGGTGTAGTCGATGGTTGGGCCGTCTTCTGCGGTCGTGGTCACCATAATGTCGGTGGCTGCGATGGGTGCGCTTGACGGTGCAGCGTCTGCCTCGTCTGGCTGAGCCAGGAACGGGCCGTAGAGGGTGCCGCGTGCAGTGATCGGCATATACCGGCCTGCTGCATTCACACGCCACGGGTTGTTCAGACCTTTCGCGTCTGCTGCCGTTGAGAACGTCAGCACGTCAGCGAACTCTTCACCTTCCTCAACAAACTTCGACGCCACCTGAGTGCCCACCACAGGCTGAAAAACAGTGCTTCGCGGGGCAGGGTCTTCTGCGTACTGAGTGAAGTTGCTCACCCCTCGGCTACCGCCAGAAATCGAGCCTTGCGAGTCACCATCTCGGTAGTAACGGATATCGGCGTTCACCCCACCAGATGCTGTAAATGCCCCGTCTGCAGCAATGATGTACTCGGTTGCATCTTCAGGTGGTACTCCAGTGACAGGGTAGGAACTATTGTTTGTTACACCGTCCCGAGTGGCTAGACCAGTGTCGGTGAAGACGCCGTTGGTCAGGGTGATCGTGCCTAATGCGTTCGATGGCGACATGCCGGAGACCGACAGCGTTCCGAGATAGTTGTTAAGCGGATCAACGTCGAACGTCATAGTCACAGCTCCGCTTCCGCCACCACTTTGGTAGTTTGCGTTGACTGCTGACTTGATCGACCAATACAAGTCCTGCACCTCTGCTGGCGCGACCGAGATGTAGTGATCGGTGTCATGGTTGTTCATGCTCGTCACGTTGTAGACGAGCGCACTGACGGCAGCGGCCTGGTTCGTATCTGCGGTTTGCCCGTACATGGTTACCAGGTAGTTCAGCCATTGCAGCTCGCTGCCACTCACGGCCCGTCGGCCGTCAGAAGGGCTCGCTGGAATGCCCGAGACCACTGATGAATTGTCAGAGCTCGCGTTCGACCCGTTGTAAATGTCGATGCAATACACGCGGGTGCCGTCGGGCAGGATAAAGTTTCCGAGCCACGTCGATCCGTTTGGTGCCCAACCGTGAGCGCCAGCACCATATGCACCGAGCGCGTGAGCCGGGGCGGGTGCCGTGAACAGGCTCCCGCCGAGCGCTGTCACGGCGAGCGTGAGCGCTGCTAGCGCGGAAGTGATCTTCCGCTTGAGTCGCCCTGGAGGGCGAATTATTTGTTCAGTCATCTTTTCTTTCGTTTCTCCTTAGCTAAGAGATGTGGCCTGACGGCCACCCAAAAGAAGCGAAAACTCGCGCAACTGACAAAAAAGTGTGCCCCTCGCATTTGAGGGGCACACTCAGTCGGTAGGTAAGGCTGATTTACCAGTCATCGTCAAGATCAGGAGCAGGGTAACAGTAGCCGGTTCCTCCTCCCGAAGAAGACCAGTTGTATCCCCACTCGCAGATGGCCGCAAACCACGCCTCTGGCGTTCCGCCTC
>JAAZHL010000151.1 GCA_012510755.1 Leucobacter sp. | reverse complement strand
GGGCATGTCTTTGCGCTGAGGCATCGGTTGGGCGGCTAATTGCACAACTGGTTGAGCAACTGGCTGCGGCCTTGTGGGGTGCAGTGGGTCGATGTGTTGCACGGTGTCGCGTACAACGTGGTCTGTCCAGATCACGCCATTCCAAAAGCGCTGAGTGTTGCGCCCTGTGGGGTCGGGGTACCACCCTTGCGGGGGCTGCTGCTTCATAGGCAGAGAATATCAGCGAAGTGTATAAAACAATGGACTGAGTCGTGCGCGAGCGCGCGTGTATTGGGCACCCGTCGCACTAAGCTGATGCCGAGGCTGCGACCGCTGCCCGGTGACGAACAGGAGCCAATGTGGGACTTGTGAGTGCAGCTTCAGCTGCTTTTGGCGGCGTGTTCGGTGACCAGTGGAAGGACTTCTATACGATTCCTGCCGGTTTGCACCCGACGTCGGCAATGTTTGCTGCGGTGCAGCAGAGTTCGAACAGCGGGCGCGGGGTGAACCATTGGGGATCAGCAGGAGTCATTTCAAACGGTTCCAAGATCCTCGTACCTGAAGGCTACGCGCTCGTACTGATGGAAGACGGCGGGGTGACCGGCTTCGTCGCGCAGCCTGGTGCGTACGAGTGGCGCTCTGATGCTCTCGATTCACAGTCAATCTTTGCTGGTGACGGAATCGTGAGCCCGCTCATTCGCCAGTCGTGGGAGCGTTTCAAATTTGGGGGCCGCCCGCAGTCCCAGCAGTACGCATTTTTTGTGTCGCTCAAAGAGTTGCCGAACAACAGATTTGGCACACCTATGCCGATCTATTGGGACGACGCCTATCTGAACGCTCAAGCAGGGGGGCACACCCGCGGCACCTACACCATTCGAATCGTTGACCCGATTCTGTTTATCCGCAACTGGGTCTCGGCAAAGTATCTGCAGCCCGGGGTGATTTTCGATTTCACTGATCCGAACAATGATGCCTCGAAGCAGTTGTTTAACGAAGTCGTCTCGAGCTTGTCGCAGGCTCTGTCTCGGTATGCCAACGACTCGAGCCGCGGCAACCGAATGACCATGATTCAGCAAGACTCGGCGGGGTTTGCGCAGGCACTCTCGGAGGCCGTCGAACGAAACTATCAGTGGCGATCAGGGCGAGGTCTCGAGATCGCCAGTACTGCGGTGCTCGGCATTGAATACGACGAGCGCACTCGTGCGCTGCTCGACACGGTGCAGCGAGCCGATGCGCTGCTTGGCGCGCGGGGCAACTCAAACATGCAGGCCTCGGTGGCTGCCGGAATTCAGGCTGCCGGTGAGAGCGGCGAGGGCGCAAGCGGCATTATTGGGCTTGCCATGACCACCGGCATGGTGGGGCTTTCGGGCCTGCAGCAAGCGACCGGGGCCGGGTCGCAGGCGGTTAGCTCTGTTGCGTCGGCCGAGACTGTGCGGGACGAGACTGCGCCGGTGCAGCAAGCACCTGTGGCGACCGACTCAGCCGATCGAGATGACGTCGTTCTCTCGTTCACGAAACTCAAGGAACTTTTTGAGAGCGACCTTATTACCCAGGCAGAGTATGAGGCTGCCAAAGCGAAACTGCTCGGTATCTAAGGAAGGTTCAGCCAGTGCTTTGCGGCACATACGTTTGACAGCACACAATAGACTGCTCAGAGCATAAATATAACAGCTGTATTTTACGGTAAGGGAAACGGTAAATCGTGATGAAGCGTGCGCTAGTTGGGCTTCTTGCCATTATTTTTGCCGTTACGACGACGGCCTGTAGCGGACTCGGCCCAAACCGTGAAGGTCAAGTGCAAATGCCTGCCTCTTCTAGCGACTATGTTGGCGAGCATTTTGAAATCGCTGTTGAAGAGCTTGAAGGCGCAGGCTTCACCAATGTTCAGACAAAAGCTCTCGGCGACTTGATCACCGGATGGCTCAAAGACGACGGTGAAGTCGAAAAAATCCGTGTTGATGGTGGCAACAGCTTTAGTAGGGGTGCATGGTTCCCCTCAGATACAAGGATCCTCATTACATACCACTCCTTCCCCGAGAAACTGGAAGTTGAACAGGACGAGCCGGCAGTCGCTGAAGTGACACCGATGCCGGAATCGACTGGAGAAGTTGCTCCACCGGTAAGAGAACTTGTATGGGCCGAGGTGGATCGGTTCCAGGTTTCCACGGCGGGCAGTAGTGAACCATTCACCGTGAATGGCAAGGTTCGTGTTCGATACGAAATTGATTTCGTGAAGGACTCTGGATACATTCTTGGAAGCCTGGATCTCAACGCATTCAACGGTGAATTGTGTCGCCAATCAAGCCGGATAGAGTCGAGACGGATCGGCGACTACTCAGATGAGCCCCGCATAGTCGAATTTCGCGAATATGAAGGTTTAGCGTGTATCAACCTACACCTGACTGACCCCAACTGGAACAAGGGAATCGTGGACGTCATCGTCGAAGCGCAGGTGCCTGCCCAATAACAATTGTGTTGTCGCCATTGGGTGATTCGCAGATGGGCCCACCTACGACTTCCCGACTGGAGATCGGGGTCACGCACTCAAGCGCCTTCGAGTCTCGCCAGATGTATGCCCAGGTCTGGCAGAATGGCCAAATGTTTGTCTCTGGGTATCGGCCTGACCCACGCCGTGCACGCGCTGCGCGCAACGGGCGCAGAACACGCAAGGGTGTCTCGGGGCTCGCGATCCTCGTACTTGGGGGTGTGGCACCACTGCTGCCAGCCCAAGCTCTCATACCTGCACAAGCTGACCCCGGGCCAGCCAGAACTACTGTTCAAGTGCTCACCGTCAACGATTTTCACGGGCGCATCGAGGCAGACCCATTGCGATCACCCGGCATCGCAGGCGCAGCCGTAGTCTCGGGTGCAGTCGCAGAGCTTAGGGCTGACCACCCAGCCACCATCTTCGCCTCTGCCGGAGACAATGTCGGCGCCTCAACTTTTACTTCGTTTATTGCCGATGACGTGCCAACCATTGACGCGCTCGCGCAGGCGGGTCTAGACATCTCTGCTGTGGGTAACCATGAGTTTGACCGTGGAATCACTGACCTGACTCACCGCATCTTGCCCCGTTTTGGCGAACGAACGGGCACTAACGGGCGCCAATATGGTCTTGGCGCGAATGTGCGTGACGAGGTCAGCGGAGACCCGCTTCTCGACGAATATGCAATTGTCGAGCGTGACGGAGTCAAGATTGGTTTCATCGGCACCGTGACCGAGCAAACAGCTACGTCAGTGAACCCCGGGCTCATTGCGGGCGTGCAATTTACCGCACAGCTCGACGCAGCAAACCGGGTGGCCGCCGAAATCGATGGCCTCGTCGATGCGACAGTGCTGCTGACTCACGACGGCGCGCGCACCGACAACTGCGAAGCTATCGCGGCCGAGCAGAGTGTGTTCGGCGCACTGACCCGAGAGGCGAGCCCGCTGATTGACGCCATCGTGTCAGCCCACACCCATCACGCCTACAGCTGCGTCATCGCAGACCGCCCGGTCATCCAGGCAGGCTACTACGGTGCTGCGCTTGGCAAGCTTCTCTTCGAATTCGATACCACGAGCGAGGCCGCCGTGCTGACTGAGGTGTCGGCGGAACTCGTGAGGCTCACCAACCCCGAAACTGGTGAACTGTTGTTCAACGCTGACGCAACTGTTGAAACGATTGTCGCAGCCGCTGTTGCCGAAGCAGACGTGCGTGGTCGCGAGCCCGTCGGTCGCATTAGTGCAGATATCTTGCGCGGCGGAATGCCACCAGGCAGTGATCGCAGCGTCGAATCCTCGCTCGGTAATCTCATTGCAGATATTACCCAGCACTCAATCGCGGGTGCCGATATCGGCGTGATGAACGCTGGCGGTCTGCGTGAAGACCTCATTTTTTATGAAGACTCAGCAGACGGTTTAGGTGGCGTTCATGAGTCAGGCATGGTCACCTATCGCGATGTTGCAAATGTGCAACCCTTTGCCAACACGATGATGACGGTGCGACTCACGGGAGAACAGATCAAGCGCATGCTTGCGCAGCAGTGGACGGTGGGCAGCCAGGGCGAGCAAAAACGCCACCTCAGCGTGTCTGAAGCGTTGAGCTATACCTACCTCCCCGATGCCCCACTCGGTTCTCGGATTACGTCGGTGACACTCAACGGAGCGCCGATCGACCCCACTGCCAGCTACACGG
>JAAZHL010000431.1 GCA_012510755.1 Leucobacter sp. | reverse complement strand
GGTGCAACACTTCAGCTTCTTGATGCAGGAGCCAATGTTGTTGCGGAATACACCGTTATAATCTTCGGCGATGTCAACGGTGACGGCGGTATAGATTCACTTGACGCTATTTACCTTCAGGAGTGGGATGCTTTTATTTCTTCTTATGACAATGAATATCAGTATTTTGCCGGAGATGTAAACTTTGACGGCGCCGCTGATAGCCTTGATGGCATTTTTATCGAAGAAAATGAAGCTTTTATTTCCGAGCTTAATACACAGGCGGACATTGCAGCGGGTGTTTTAGCGCTTCAGTAAATATCGCTAACAAAGAAAAGAAATAGGAGGCATATAAATGTCTAAAAGTAAAAAGATTTTTAGTCTTCTTATTGCAGTGCTTATGATTGCAAATATCTTTGCAATTTCAGCTTCTGCATTAAGAGACACCACCGACAAGATTGCTGTTGTTACATGGGCAGACAAGTCTAAGTTGGTTGCCGGTGAAGAAATCACCATCTATACAAGCTTCAAACTTCCTGCAGGCGCAGATTACAGTGCAATAAAGTTCAGCACATTCCAGTTGCTTATTTCCTATGATAAGGATGTTCTTACTCCTGTTCAGACAAGCGCAACAGATAAGACTGTCAGAACATGGAACCTTGCTTATGACGGAGTTAATGGAGAAGGTTGGTTCAGTGATGCTAACGTAAACTCTGCCGAGATTGTTCACAATCAAATCGCTTCTACAATTGCTACCTACGGACAGGGCGATTTGGGTCTTGATGCTACTCTGCTTATAGCTTGCGGTTATGTTACCGGAAACGGAGCAGGTGTAACAGCTGCTTTGGGCTATAGTCTTGCAGGCGGAGCGAATGACTATGTTTTCTCCCTTAAGTTTAAGGTTAATGATTATATGCCCGCGGGAACAACTACTTATATCGGTTACACAAATGCAGCATTTAACAAGCCTATTAACTGCTACATCAGAACTATTGCTGATGCAAAAGTTGCTTATGCCGATGTTGATCTCAATAACGCAATGATAACCCTTACCGACAAGAATTTCGCTGTTGCGGGTACCGATGCCAAGGTTCGTCCCGGCACTCAGGCTGCTCCCACAAGCTACATTGCAGGCGGCGTTCTCAGCAACCTTGACCTTCGTCTTGAGGCGAAGTTCGACAAGACTGCCTTTGACGCAACCTATGCTCCCGCAACCGCAGGCGCACCCTGCCAGAACATCACCGAGTGCGGCTTCATCGTTGCGAAAACCACCGACCTCGCAAACGGCGCGGCTGACCTTACCGTTGCAAATGCAAACGGCACAACGATCAGAAAAGCGTCTGTCGGCAAGATTCAGGATAAGACCACATATTACAATATGGTTCTTGCAATAAGCGGCATTCCCGCGGCTGAGCTTGCAACAGAGTACACCTATGTTGCATACATCACCAACGGTGCTGAGACCATCTACTCCGCTCCTGCTACAGCAGCTGCCGCTGACCGTGATTACCTTGCAATCCCCGGCGTTGACTCCCTTGCTGCGTAAGCACGAGGTGTTCAACCGATGAAAAGTAATTACGTTAAACCCGAAATAACGGTCACCGAGTTCTCGGTTGAGGATTTAATAACCGAGTCCGGAATTGTCGTTACGCCCGGCGAAGGTCAGGAAGTAACCATTCCCTATTGGTGATCTACAGGAAACAGAAATTTGAAAGGAGCTGCTTTAATGAAGCGCGAGTATGCAAAACCCGAGTTCGAAGTCAATGAGTTCGAGCTTGAAGATATCCTTACTGTATCCATCGGTGACGACCCCGATGGCGGAGATACCGGCTGGTATTAATCCCCGAAGGTGAGCGGGTTTTTATAACCCGCTCACCGCGGTAAAGATTATAGCTTAAGGAAAAATCAGCTTGGTTCAGTAAAGATTATCAATTTAATTCACCAAAGCGGGCAGGCAACCTTCTTGCCTGCCCGCTTGTTTTCAAGGTTCCTTTGCAAAAGGGAGCAAAGGAGGACAAAACACAAATCCAAACACATGAAAATTTACAATTGACACATGAGGATTCCTATGCATAGAAAAGTATTGCCGAGAGACAAGCAAATGCGTTCTCGTTCCACGGAGCTGAGGAATAATGCAACAAAAGAGGAAAATCATTTGTGGTATGATTATCTTCGAGCATATCCTGTTCGCTTTTGCCGACAAAGAATTATCGGCAAATATATTGTTGGTTTTTTCTGCCCTAAGGCAAAGCTTGTTATTGAACTGGACGGTTCACAGCATTACGAACCAAGAGGACTGGATTACGATGCCGTGCGCACAGCATATTTAGAAAACTTGGGAATAATAGTTTTAAGATTTACTAACCTTGATGCGAATGAAAATTTTTACGGAGTATGTGATACGATATATGATGCAATCGGCAAGCGAATTAAAGGCTCCTTTGGCAAAGGAGCTGTCGAGCGCAGCGAGACTGAGGATTGACAGGTGGATAAATTTTATCAACGAGCCTGAAATATAGCCTATCATCTGAATTTCGGCAACTATCAATCCTCCGTCACGGCTATCGCCGTGCCACCTCCTTTGCCAAAGGAGGCTTCCGCGCGCATCAGGCTTTATTATCTATAAACACGCAACAATCCCACCGATATTAAGGAGACCCTATATGATACTCAACATTGCAG
>JAAZHL010000150.1 GCA_012510755.1 Leucobacter sp. | reverse complement strand
GTTTCTTTCACCTCGCCCAGTGTTGCACACCGACCGGTTCGGGCAGTCTCTGATTGAGTTGCTGTTCATCGCCGCAGCGGTGGCTGTGCTGCTGGTGCTTGGAGTGCACCCGCTCATCGCCGTAGGGTTTGGCCTTGTGGGCGCAGTGCTCGGTTATGTTGCTGGGTCGGTTCGCGCAGTCAAGTAGCATCAAGACCCCCTATACCCCCGATCGAACAGAGCGGGCGGTCTGCTTGCCGTGCAGAAACAGATTAGATATCGACAGAATCGGGCGGAATAGAGGCCGCCTGCTCGCGGTTGAGAGATATATGACTAATCATATTCTTGGCCTCGACTCGTTTGGTGACATCACGGTAGACACCGACGGCACTCCCCTGCATGCGGCTCAAGTGCTGCGCAATGTGGTCGAAGAAGCAACGCTCGCAGATAAGCTCGGCGTTGACGCGATCACCCTCGGTGAACACCATCGTGACGACTTCGCCATCTCGAGCCCCGAGATTGTGCTTGCCGCGATCGCCGGCCGCACCGAGCGTATTCTGCTTGGCACCGGTGTGACCGTGCTGTCGAGCGATGACCCTGTGCGCGTCTATGAACGCTTCGCAACGCTCGATGGTGTGAGTGACGGCCGCGCCGAGATCGTGCTGGGCCGTGGCTCGTTCACCGAGTCGTTTCCGCTCTTCGGCTACCACCTGCACGATTACGATGAGCTCTTCAGTGAGAAACTCGAGCTCTTCGCGAAGCTGCGTGAAGAAGGTGCCGTGACCTGGTCAGGCAAGCACCGTTCGTCGCTCACCGATCAGCATGTCTACCCGAAGACCGAGCATCCTGGCGGCTTGCCCGCGTGGATCGGGGTTGGTGGCAGCCCGCAATCAGTCGTTCGCTCGGTGAAGATCGGCATTCCCATGATGCTCGCGATCATCGGCGGCGACCCAGCAAGGTTTTTGCCATTTGTTGAGCTGTACCGCCGCGCGCAGGGTGAACTCGGTGTCGAACCGATGCCGCTCGGGGTGCACTCCCCTGGTCACGTCGCTGAAACGGACACGCAGGCGCGCGATGAACTGTGGCAGCACTTCAGGGCAAACCGTATTCGCATCGGGCGCGAGCGTGGCTGGCCCGACCCCACGCGTGCAGAGTTTGAGCACGAGGTCGACGAGGGGTCGCTTTATGTGGGCTCCCCCGAAACGGTGGCGCAGAAGATGGCACGAACCATACGTACGCTGGGTGCAGACCGCTTCGATCTAAAGTATGCCAATGGCACGATGCCCCACGAAATGCTCATGTCAAGCATCGAGCTCTATGGCGGCGCGGTGCTTCCGCGCGTGCGCGAGTTGCTCGCCGATTAAGCCGCAGTTCTCACGCCGCCTGAAACACCGGCCCCGCCCCGACCGAACCGGCCTGTCCCCTGCCCCGACCGAACAACGGGCCCGCCCCCGGCCGAGCCGACCCGTCCCCGGCCCCGGCCCCGGCCGCCTACCCAACAAGGGCAATCTGCCGAACACAACCTGTTTCACGAGATATTCAGGTTGTAAATAGCAGATCGCCCTCGTTGGGCAGGAAGAACGCAAAGCGCGTCAGCGAGAATAGGGCAAGCTGCGTCGGCAAGAAGAACGCAAGGCATGCACACAAAAAGAAAAGGATCCGCGGGCATGGCCCGCGGATCCGATCCTCGTAGAAAAACTTACGGCAGCTCACGCACTAGCGCGACCAGCCTCTCGCAGCAAAAGCGCTGCTATTGCACTTACGCCAAACGCGCCTGCAGGTTCTCGTCGATCGTTGCCAAGAACTCCTCGGTCGTCTGGTAGCCCTGTTCAGGGCCAACGAGCAGCGCGAGATCTTTCGTCATCTTGCCCGACTCAACGGTCTTGATGACGACGTCTTCGAGGGTGTTCGCAAAGTCAATGAGCGGCTGGTTGCCGTCAAGCTTGCCGCGGTGCTGCAGCCCACGAGTCCACGCAAAGATCGAAGCGATCGGGTTGGTCGAGGTGGGCTTGCCCTGCTGGTGCTGACGGTAGTGGCGGGTAACAGTGCCGTGTGCTGCCTCAGCCTCAACCACCTTGCCGTCTGGCGTGGCGAGCACCGAGGGCATGAGGCCGAGCGAACCAAAGCCCTGCGCCACAGTGTCTGACTGCACGTCGCCGTCGTAGTTCTTGCAGGCCCAGACGTAGCCGCCCTCCCACTTCATGGCCGAGGCGACCATGTCGTCGATCAGACGGTGCTCGTAGGTGAGGCCAGCAGCCTCGAACTGCTCTTTGAACTCGGTGTCGAAGACCTCTTGGAAAATGTCCTTGAAGCGGCCATCGTACGCCTTCAAGATCGTATTCTTGGTCGAGAGGTACACCGGGTAGTTGCGTGACAAGCCATAGTTGAGTGACGCGCGTGCGAAGTCGCGAATCGAGGCGTCAAGGTTGTACTGCACCTGCGCGACACCGTCACCGGGAGCCTGGTAGACCTCGAACTTCTGGGGCTCGCCGCCGTCTTTCGGGGTGAACTCAACCGTGAGCGTGCCCTCGCCGGCGAAGCGGAAGTCAGTGGCGCGGTACTGGTCACCGAAGGCGTGGCGACCGATGATGATGGGCTTGCTCCAGCCGGGCACGAGGCGGGGAATGTTCGAGATGATGATGGGCTCACGGAAGATCACACCACCGAGAATGTTGCGAATGGTGCCGTTGGGGCTCTTCCACATCTGCTTGAGACCGAACTCTTCAACGCGCGCCTCGTCAGGGGTGATGGTCGCGCACTTCACGCCAACGCCGTGCTTCTGAATCGCGTGTGCGGCGTCGATCGTGACCTGGTCGTTCGTCTCGTCGCGGTACTGAATACCGAGGTCGTAGTACTCGAGAGTGAGATCAAGATAGGGGTGGATCAGTCGGTCTTTAATGAACTGCCAGATGATGCGAGTCATCTCGTCGCCATCGAGCTCTACTACTACGCCTTCAACCTTGATCTTCGCCAACGCTACTCCCGTGTTTTGTCGCGCGCGCGGCCAGGTATGGCGGCACGCCGCAGTTCATTCGAGGATCGCAACCGATGTGTTGCTGCCCATGGCCCTGGTGGGGCCACCGTATATCTTACCCGAGATACAAAGTTATCTCGACGTCAAGATAGTTTGCCTTGGCGGGTGCTGCGGGTGCAGCGGGCACGACTGGCACGGCGGGCATCGCGGGTGCAGCGGGCACTGCAGGTGCCGCGGGTATCGCAGGTACGGCCTGCACCGAGGGCGCCGCGGGCATCGCAGCGCGGAGGGAACACTTGCGGAATAACCCGCACTCCCCTCAGGTGCCGCCGATCCTCGCGCTAGTACTTCTCGAGCTCAGCCGGCTGGTACCGATTGATGTGCCGGTAGTAGTCAAGCAGTTGCAGCCGCTTTGCAGCGGGCCGGTCGATCACCACGAGCGCGTCACGGTGCAATTGCAGGGCGCTCGCTGGGCACATGCTTGAGAGTGGGCCCTCGATCATCGCTGCGACTGCCGCCGCCTTCGCCTCGCCCTGCGCGACAAGCACGACCTGGCGTGCGTCGAGAATCGTACCAATGCCCTGGGTGAGGCAGTGCAACGGAACCTGGTCAAGCGAATCGAAGAACCGCGCGTTATCGACGCGGGTTTGCGGGGCCAGGGTTTTAAATCGGGTGCGCGAGTTGAGCGATGAGGTGGGTTCGTTGAAGCCGATGTGCCCGTTCGTGCCGATGCCAAGCAACTGCAGATCGACCCCGCCCGCCTCGGTGATCGCGTCTTCGAACGACTCGCACGCGGCGCGTAGGTCGGCAGCTAGCCCGTCTGGCACGTGCACATTTTTATGCTCGAGGCCGAGAGGTTCGGTCACGGTGCGATGGATCACCGCGTGATAGCTCTCGGGATGCGAGTAGTCGAGGCCAACGTATTCGTCGAGCGCGAACGCAACAATGCCGTCGGTGTCGAATTCACCGGCCTTGCGCAATTCTGCGAGCGCTTCATAGGTGCCGATCGGCGAAGAGCCCGTCGCCAGCCCGAACACCGGGGTGCGCCCACCGGCACGGGTCTGGCGAAAAACAGAGGCAACCTTCTTCGCTGCAATATTGGCGACCTCGGTCGCGTTATCGGCAATTATGACTCGCATAGGTTTTAGCCTACGCCCCAAGTGGGCAAAAAATGTTCACTGACCACGCGGGCCTTCACTGTGTATATGGTGCACGGTGTGACACACGGAATGGTGTACGGTGCAGCGCACGGCATCGCGCACGATGTAGTGCACCACAGGCAACTCCCCCATTTCTCGCCCACCTCTCGTCCGCCTCCAGGCGTTGAAAAGCAACGATCAGAAAGCCCTGCAATCACTGGTGTGCGGGTCCCATAATTGCCCGATTGGCACCCCAAAACCGCGGGTGAACACCCGGTAGCTGAGAGTCACAGGGCTTGCGTTCGCTCTATCTCGCGCTAGCCTGTGAGTATGAATGCGCTGCGACTTGAAGAACTTTCTGCTGCGACTATCGTCGCCGTCAACAGCCTCGGCCTGAAGCCGGGTCAAGAGCAGTTTGTGAGCCCGGTCTCGTACTCGGCCGCAGCTGCAGTCACCCCTGCGCACTCGGCTTGGCAGCGAGTGGTGCTCGATGACGATCGCGTGGTCGGCTTTGTGCACGGCAACTTTGACCCCGAGGCAAGCCAAGAAGAGTTCCGTGCGGCGCTCTGGCGCATTAACGTCGACGCAGACGCACAGGGCCGCGGTGTCGGCACCTTCGCGGTGCAGGCACTCATTGATGAGGCGCGCAAACGCGGCGTCGATCGGCTGACGGTCATTTGGGAGCGCGGCGAAGACGGCCCCGAACAGTTCTTCTTGCACGTTGGGTTTTCACCGGTTGGTGAAACGCCCTACGGCGAGGTTATCGGCGCAATCGAACTCTGATCTGAGTGGTCGGGGGTAGGGCGCCCTCGACCGGGGCGCGCGGCATTGCCGTCTCTGTCGGCTCATCGGTGCTGTTTGGGCTGATTTACTTCTTGACCCCGCTATTGCACCCGATGTCGGGTGAGGCGGTGTGGGCGATTCGCGCGGTCATTACGCTGCCGTTTGTGACGGTGGTGCTGCTCACGACGCGCAGTTGGCGATTGGTGTCGACGATTGCGGCGCGTGTCAGGCGCCGGCCTGTGCTGGCGTTCGGTCTGGTGGCGTCTGCCGCGCTGTTGAGCCTGCAACTCTGGATGTTTAGTTGGGCGCCGCTGAATGGGCGCGCTATGCAGGTGGCGCTGGGGTATTTTTTGCTGCCGCTCGTGTTGGTCATTGTGGGTCGACTGCTCTACAAGGATCGCATGGCCTGGTGGCAGTGGCTCGCCGCGGGCATTGCGGGCCTTGGCGTGGTCTACGAGATCACCCGCATCGGCGGGGTGAGTTGGGAGACGTTGGTGGTCGCCCTTGGCTACCCGATCTATTTCGTGTTGCGGCGCGCTCTGGGCACCGGGCATCTGGGTGGCATGTGGTGGGACTTCGTGATCATGACGCCGCTTGCGATCGCGGTGCTGGTGTGGTCGTTTGCCGATGGGGTGTGGTTAGGCGAGAACCCCGCGCTGTGGTGGTGGGCGCCGGGCATCTCGCTGCTCGCGGCGTTGGCATTGCTGCTCTACCTGATGGCTTCGCGCCTGCTGTCAATGAGCCTCTTTGGTTTGCTCAGCTATGTCGAACCGGCGATGCTCGTCGTGGCGTCCCTGCTGATTGGTGAGCGCATTGCCAGTGATGAGTGGTTCACCTATCTGGCCATCTGGGCGGCCGTGCTGGTGCTCGTCATCGGCGGGGCCGTGCAGCTTCGCCGCCTTCGGTCCCGCTGACAGCCGACCGCTGTAGAGTGGCCGCATGCATGAGGCACACGGTGCGCACGAGGCGCAGGGTTACAGCGAACACAAAGATGACCTGCTCAAGCGTCTGCGCAGGGCCGAGGGTCAGGTGCGGGGCATTCACCGCATGATCGAAGATGATGTGTACTGCATCGACGTGCTGACCCAGGTCTCTGCCGCGACCAAGGCGCTCGAACGGGTCGCGCTCGCGTTGCTGAACGACCACCTTGCTCACTGCGTGGCTGACGCCGCAGCCGAAGGCGGCGAAGTGTCACAAGAAAAGCTTCGCGAGGCAGGCGAGGCAATCGCGCGGCTCGTCCGCTGACAAGACACACGCATGCGCAACACAACTCCGCGAGAAGGGCAGCGAACGTGACCACCCCAGACCACTACCGTCCGTTATACGAATCGGGCGGCACCCTTCCGTTTCGGCTCGAGGGCACCGATGTGACCGGCTTACACGGCACCACGTACGTGCATCACCGGTTGGTGGTAAACGAGGGGCGACCGGCTGCCGTAGTGGTCGCCGAAGCTGACGGCGAATTGCTCCTCGTGCGAATTCACCGGCGCTCGGTCGGCACCGAGCTGTGGGAGCTGCCGCGTGGCTCGAGCGACGCAGCTGACGCGGTTTCAGGAGATCAAGCGGTCGACCCCTACAGCGATGAGGCCCTCGTTCGGGCGGGCATGCGTGAACTTCTTGAAGAGACCGGTTACACGGGTGAAGACGCCCGCGTGATCGGCCGCTATGTCGCTGACACGGCCGTGTTTCCACAGCCGATCGGCACCGTACACTGTGTCGTTGACCGTCACTCAACCCCGCAGGGCACCGACGGCGAAATCGAAGCTACGCAGTGGTTCACGCTCGACGAGCTGCGCGCGATGGTCGCGGGCGGCCAGATCATCGACTCGCATACGCTCGCGGCACTCGCCTTTTGGCCTGGCGTGCAGTGAGCGCCAGCAGCTCAGCTGCTCGTGAGCGTCAGAGCCGCTGCCGACTCCACCGGATTCGGCATGAACTGCTCTTCGAATGCGGCCTGCACAAGAATCGGCATGTGATCGCTGGTGCCTTGATCAAGCGTTCGCACCGAATCAATCAAGAAACCTGACGATGTCGCAAAGTCGTAGTGCCCCCGAAACATCTTGTACCGGGTGTACGTTCGTGTATCGCTGAGTGACAGGGCGAATCCCTCACCAGCGACGTGACGATCGAGCTTCGACTGAAACACCGGGTAGTTGAAATCGCCCACCATCATTGCGGGCAGACCTGGCCCAAGCTTTCGCAGCTCTGCCAGCGCCGTACTGATTTGGTGCCTGCGCAGCGAGTTCAAAGCGGTGAGTGGTGCCGCGTGAAACGAAGCCGCAACGAGGTCACGGCCGGTCTGACGGTCGTGCAGCCGGGCGCCGAGCAGACGCTCGTGAGCGGGCTGCAGCACCCGATCGTGCAGTGATTTCTTCAACTGAAAGGCATGGGCTGATCGCACGTGAAAACGATCCTCGCGCACATACATCGCGAGACCGAGCCTGTTCTTCTCGGTGGCATGCACCAATCGCAGGTGTCCAAGCCCTGCAGGCAACGCCACCGAATCAGCTTCTTGCAGGCAAAGCACATCGATGTCGTGGAGTTCAGCCAACCCCTCAAGCTCGCCCAATGCACGATTCTTTCGCAGGTTGTAGCTGATGGTCTTCACGCGCGACCCTTCCGACAATCTCGGGGCGAGATACCCCCAACTTCTAGCTTATGCGCATCTGCTGAACGCCCGGTGAACCCGAGCCAACACACACACATTTGCCGACACCGACGATCACAGGCACGCCCACTCCGAGGCCCGCGCCCTCTCCCACACCCACGCTCACGTGAGCTGCGAACCCAAGGTGTCGTGAATTCGCAACGCCAACGCAACCTCGAGCGGGTCAACCTGCGACACCCCGCCACTTTCTTCCTCGAAGCGAACCACCCGATGCCGCACCGTATTGCGGTGCACACCAAGCAGCTCAGCCGTACGCGAGTAATTCTGGCCGGTTGAAAAAAACACGTCGAGCGTGTCGCGAACGGCAGCATTGCTGTCGCCTGGCCCGGCGAATTTTCCAAGCACCCGGTGCATCCAACGTATCGACGCGGTTTGGTCCCTCAACAAAATAGACGTGAGCGCAACATTCGGGTCGGCATCTGCAATCACCTGCACATTGCGGTATTTCTTTGCGGCGAGCGCAACCTGCCAAGCACCAACAGCCTGCTCATGCGAGCGCCGAAACCCCTCGGTGCCATGCTCGATACCGCCCATCGCAAGCCGCACCCCTGACGCAGCCGAGATGACCTCGTCGATGGCGAGACGAGTTTTACGCGGCACCTGTGTCACCGGCATCGATGCCCACGACCATGCGGTAGTGCGGTCAACGGCGCTGATGAGTGGCGCTCGCGTCGAGCCGAGCAGGGCCGCCACTTGGCGTATCAGTCGGTCGAGTCGCTGCTGAGATTCTGCGCCACCTGAAGGGTCTTCGAGCCAGGCAACCATTGCCAGGTGCCGCTGTTCGAGCTCATAGTGCGTTTCGGCAATGAAGCTGCGGGCAGACACGGTTTCACCGCGCAGCACTTTCAAGATTGCAGCGGTATTGGTGGTCGCGCGCGCTGACCACCACCGTCGGTGCTCGGTGCCATATTCATCGGTGACACGCTGCAGCATCCAGTCGATGTACCCGTGAATCGCGTTCGCGATGTTGCGCACGAGCTCGATGCGACTGCCTTCAGGCAGATCAAGGCGTTCAACTTCGTCGAGCGTGACCCGCAGCAACATGCTCTGACCGAGATAGTAGGCGCGTGTGAGCGCGGCGAGCGGAATATCTCGCTGCGCTAGCCGAACCGCATATTCGACGGCCGCCGTGGCGGGCTTCAGGGACTGCAGATCAATATCGTTGGCGAGCATGTGAAAGATGGTTGACAGGTTGCTCTCAATGCTCGCGAGCAACAACTCGACCAGTTGTTGGTCGCTGTCAAGCATCTCAATGTTGCCCGCCATGAGATCGCGCATTTCAACCGCAAGCTCAGGGTGAGCATGCTCGACCCTTTCGGCAATTTCACGCAAATATTTGCGCGAGTCCTCACTCACAAGGATCAGGCCCCAGGTACTGTCACCGTGGTTGTCACAGGCACGTCAACCGGAGCCGCCTCGCGCCGCATGCGGGGCTTATCGACCTTGCCGACCGGGTTGCGGGGCAGGTCTGCCACAACCTCGATGCGGGCAGGCACTTTGATCTTGGCCAGCCCTGATCGGCAGTGCTCAATCAGGTCGTCGGCTGAAGCCGAACTGCCCGGCACAAGAACTACCTGCGCGACTGGCACCTCGCCAAGTGCCGGGTGCGGCGCACCGATAACCGCAGACTCAAGTACCGCGGGGTGCTCAGCGAGCATCGCCTCGATCTCCTTCGGGTAGATGTTTTCGCCACCACGAATAATCATGTCTTTGATGCGGTCGACAATCGACAGATAGCCGTCTTCGTCAAGAATGCCGACGTCGCCGGTGTGCAGCCAGCCGTCTCGAATGGTCTCTGCGGTGGCTTCGGGCCGCCCCAGGTAGCCCCGCATCACGGTCGGCCCTGCAATGACCACTTCGCCACGTTCACCAGCGGGCAAGATCGCCCCTGAAGCATCCATGATGGCGATCTGCTGGCCCTCAAGCGCTGGGCCCACGGTGCCAAGCTTGCGCACCCCGTTCACCGGGTTCACGGCAGAGGCACAGGTCGCCTCTGTGAGCCCGTAGCCTTCGACAAGCGAGATGCCAAACCGGTGCTCAATGCGCTCAAGCAGCTCCTTCGAGACGGGCGCGGCGCCACAGATCGCATGTCTGATCGAGCTCGTGTCATATTCAACGTCTTCGGGTAGCTCGGCAATGCGCGCATAGATCGCGGGCACTGCCGAAAAGAATGTGGGCTTCAGCGTAGAGATTGCCTGCATGAAGCTCTCTGGTGCGAAACGTTCGAGCACAGTGATGCGCCCGCCGACCGAGATTGGCGACAGAAAGCTCACCATGATCGAGTTCACGTGGAACAATGGCAGCACCAGCAAGGCGTGGTCGTCTGCAGTCATCTCGAAGGAGTTAGCCATCTGGCTCGTCATGGCAAGCACGTTTGCGTGGTCAAGCATCACGCCCTTGGGCTGCCCGGTTGAGCCGCTCGTGTAGACCAGCAAGGCGAGCTGGTCGAGCGCAATGTCAGGCTGCACGATTGGCTGGCTTGGCGTTGCCTGCATTTGCTCGGGGGTGATCAAATCGATCTCAGTCATTGTGCCCGGCAACGCGAGCAGCAGCTTTGCCCCCGAGTCAGCAAGCTGGTAATCAAGTTCGCGAGTGGTGAACGTCGGATTGATCGGGGTCGTAGCCGCGCCGACTCGCCATGATGCAAGCATTCCGATCAGCAGCTCGAGGCCATTAGGCAGCATGATTGCCAGCACATCGCCCTCGCCGATGCCACGGGCAATCAGTTGTTCTGCAAACGCTGCAGCCCGCTCTTCGACCTCGCGGTAGCTCAGGGTACGGTTCACATCGCTCATGCATGGGCGGTCTGAGCCTGCAGCGGGTGACTCCCAGGGGAGGTAGTTGAGCGCCATTGTTCTTCCTTTCTGAGCGGTCTTCGTTGATCCGCCAGTTTCGTTGAGTGTACTTCAGATTCGTCGGCGAAAAGCAGTGCAGATTGCCTCAGCATAGTGGCGTTTATGTGCAGACTGCACAGCAATTGCAGGTATTTCAGCGTGCCCTCAGCGAACGATCGTGAACGCTACAGACGCTGCAACGCCCGCGTGGCGGCATGAAAACCGCCCATACCGTGAATGCCGGGGCCGGGCGGGGTTGCGGCAGAACACAAGTACACGCCTGGCACCCCAGTGTCATAAGGGTGCAATCCAAATTTTGGGCCCACGAGAAACTGCATCGGCGACTTCGCGCCGGTCAAAATATCGCCGCCGACAAAGTTCGCGTTTTCTGCCTCACCTGCAGCGGCGCTGCGTGACCGCATGGCGACAATGCGCTCATGAAAGCCCGGCGCAAACCTCTCGATCTGCGAGATGATGTGCTCAGTTGCGTCCCCCGGGTAGCCATTAGGCACGTGCGCATACGCATACACTGGCACGACCCCGTCTCGCGCCCGGTCTGGATCGCCAAGATACTGCTGCCCAACCAACACAAAAGGCCGCTCGGGCATGCGCCCCGCATCGATCTCACGCTCGGCCGCAATGATCTCTCGTGCCGTGCCGCCGACGTGCACCGTGCCCGCTTGACCCACCTTGGGGTTCGCCCACGGAATGCCCCCCTCGACGGCGAAATCGACCTTAAACGCGGCGGGCCCATTCTTAAACCTGCGATAGGCGGCTCGCGCCCGTTTCGGCTGCTGTTCAGCCAAAATATTGGCCGCATGATGCGGGTGCACATCGAGCACAGTGATGTCGCGGGGAGGCAGCTCATGCAGCCGACTGACACGATGACCCGTCTCAAACTTCACGCCGAGCGCCCGCAATGATGCAATATGTGCCTCGGTGAAGCGACCGGTGCCACCCTTGATGACCGGCCAACCCACGCTGTGCCCCGCCACGATAATGCCTGATCCTATGCCCGTCACCAATGGCAACGTCAGCGGCTGTATCGCGTGGGCAGCAACCCCCATGAACAGCGCGCGGGCCTCTTCGCTGCGAAACAAGTGTTGCACCATCGCGGGCGGCGGCCCCGCCACGAGGCCGAGTTTTGCCAGCAGCAGCGGGTGGCGAGGCACCCGCAGCATCGGCGACATAATGACCGGTGCGAGTCGATCAAAGTTGCGAGACGACGAACCGAACGCGCCCGCCCACCGGGCACCGTCAGAACCGAGCCCTGCAGCAGTCTCGTCAATCGAAGTGTGCAGCAGAGACGCCCGGCCACCGTCAAGCGGGTGTGCCGCATCAATCGGCGCATAGCCCCACTCGACGCCCAGCTCAGCCAGATTCAGCGTCTGAAAGAACGCTGATCCGGGTGCCATCGGGTGCACCGCCGCGCAGTGATCTTGCAGCAGCCCAGCGACCGGCGACTCGACGCTGCGCGCCCCACCACCAAGTTGGTCAGCTGCTTCGAGCACCGTCACATCAACGCCGGCCCTCGCGAGCACAGCGGCGGCAGCGAGCCCATTGGGCCCGCTGCCCACCACTATTGCAGTTGTCACGCCTTTGGCTGTTCCTGGCCTGCTTCGACGCTTGCGGCTTCAGCCGCTACCGCCTCAGCCTCGTCAACAACCCTGCCCACGGCAGTGTCGGTTGGCTGCCAGAACTCAGGCTTCGCGTCGACGTTGAACTTCGGCCACTCAGCCTCGGGTCGCTTGAACGTCTCATCGAGGTTGATTGGGCCGTTCGGCAGCCATGGCTGCTCGTTGACTGCCTCTTTCACGTTCCAGTATCCCTCGGCGAGCTTGCCGGTTGCGGCGTCGGTGAGAATCCAGTGCTGGGTGCCCTTGTGAATCGGTTGCGATTCGGCCCAGATCTGAATGAACTCGCCCGGCTCAAAGTTGCAACGCTCGTGCAGGTAGGCAACCAGTTCGGGGCTGTGCATGTGCGAGTCACCGAAGTTGAACCCGTGCATCGCGTTCGAGGCGAACTCACCGTCGCGAATCGTGCGCGATTCAATATCGGGCAGGTACTTGTACAGTGCCGAGAAGAGACCGCGGCCCTGGCTCTGCGTCGACCGCCACGCAATGGTCTGCTGCATGGTGATTTCAGCTGCGACGTAGGGCACGCCGATCGCCTGCAACTGGTTGATCTGCTCTTCGGCAGGGCGCTTGATCTGCGCGAGCTTCGCTTCGCCACCAGGGGTGAATGTCCATAGCGACGTTGCCCAGTTGCCAGCGTACTGACGCATCGACACCAAGAACGAGATCTTGTCTGGCCGCAGGTTGCCGAGAATCGGGAAGAAGACGAGCAGGGCGATCACGACGATGCCGATCCATGCCTGCGAGAAGTCAGTGACCGCGAAGCCGGCTTGGGCCGGGAACCCGATGAACAACGCGATAGCGGTGAACGCGAACAGAATGTTCCATTCGAGCGGCACAGCGAGCGGGAAGGTCGAGATGATGAACAAGCAGAACGCCACCATCGCGATCGCCGCGACCCACGTCACCGTCGAGTTCAGCGAGAACAGCAGCACGAGCGGTGCGATCAGTTCGAGCACAGTGCCGGGAATGTGAGCGAACAGGCTCGCGAACTTCGAGGGGCGCAGGTCGTTCGGAAAATCTCGGTACATCGCACGCTTCAGCGGCAGCGGTGCCCAGAACGGTGTGTTCGACACCATCGGTGCAACCGTGTTCGTGAAGTGGCGCCCGAACTTCGAAATCGCAGCGCCCACCCACGACACGATGATGGTGAGCTTCAACGCGATGATCATGTCGGTGTAGTCACCGATCATCGGCAAGACGACCGAGAACAAGAACACTGGCATGTACTGCTCTGCGCGCGAAGCCAAGAATGAGATCTTGTCACGCAGACCCATGAGCACCCAGATCACCATGGTGACGATCATGATGGTCGGGTTCACGACGCCGGCGTCAAAACCGATGAAGCCCTGTGTGCCATCGCGGAACGAGCCTGCGCCAGCCGAGAGCGGAATCGCGAGTGCTGCGACAAGCGAGAGCAAGAACGCGAAGTACAGTGTCACGTCGAGTGGGGTGCGAGTGTAGCCGCTCGTGAACGGCACCCACTTGAACGGGCGCAGCCTTATCTGACCGACCTTGCTCCAGAACAAGAAGCCACCCATCATGGGCTTGAACTTGCCGGCAAGCGGACCCCACGAACCTGCGAGGTTCATTGCTTCGAGCAGCACGGTCCACACGACGAGCTTCTGGTAGACGCCAATCTGGTTGTACCAGGAGCCAACCTCCCAGAAGGGGGCCACGCCAGCGGTTGCGATGAGCACACCGAAGAACGCGTAGAACACAACAATCTTGAAGATGTAGATCACATTAATGTTGCGAGCCGTGCCGAAGCCGTACTCGACCCAGTGCTCAGCGAGGCGCCGCATTCGAGCACGAAGTGGCTGATTCAGAAACACTGCCGGGTCAACCGGCGGAAAGTTTCCTTCTTTGAATCCCATGTCATCTCCTTTGGTGATGGGCTTCTATCTGGTGGGTCTGATCGAGGATCAGGGCCCGGGGTGTGGCGGCCGGTTTCGGATCGATGCCGCCGATCACGTTCTCGCCCCCACTGTTGAGGGCTTACCTACCGGCACTGGTAGGTGTCTGTGTTCGGTGGCGACCGGTGCTCCGAAATCTGTCGCGTGACCATACGTTAAGCCTTCTGCGGCGGCGATTGCTGTACACCTCTGTACATTCTCGACACCTGATCTGTGCAGTCTGCACACTAGCCCGGATTCGGGGTCGGCGACGCGGGGTTGCGGGTGTGCGGAGCGAGGTTGCGAGTGTGCGGCGCGAGGTTGCCACGGCTGCCCACGTGAAGGTTCAGACCCCCGCGCACGCCCTGCCTACCCTGCCTGCCGCCTCGCCCCGCCCCACCAGAC
>JAAZHL010000149.1 GCA_012510755.1 Leucobacter sp. | reverse complement strand
G
This sequence comes from Leucobacter sp., assembly GCA_012510755.1. Taxonomy (GTDB): domain Bacteria; phylum Actinomycetota; class Actinomycetes; order Actinomycetales; family Microbacteriaceae; genus Leucobacter. The sequence goes on along the minus strand of JAAZHL010000149.1, from coordinate 6,863 downwards.
CCTTGAGCTGTTTGAGGCGAAGCTCATACTCGCGCGTTTCGAGCAGATTCTGTGCGATCGCGCACGCATCTGCATCGACGACGTTCAATTGTGTAAGAAAACTTTGGTAGTCGCTTGATTTGAGCACCTTGGTGAGCCTTGCGAGCGGGTTGTCGAGAGTTTTGGAAAACTCCCGAAGTTGATCAATCATGGCGTCACGGTCTGCGAGGTTAGAAGCCAGCCGGTCGACAATATAGAAATGCATCTTGAGGCTGATCTCGCGTAGACAAGCGAGAATGATTTGGTGCTCGTCACGAACTGGCATGGACCCCTCGAACCTTATTCAATAAAAACGCTACAGCTGTTCAGATGCTAGCAATCAAATGGGTGCATCTGGCGATTCGCTTCGCGAACGCAGGGTGCTGGGGCAGAGGTTGCCCGTGACTCTGCGCGCTACCCGGCCACACTGCGCGCTACCCGGCCACGCTGCGCGCACTCATGTCGCCGCGCGTTACCCGGTCACCCTGCGCGCTACCCGGTCACCGTGCGCGCACTCATGTCACCGCACGCACCATGCCCGGTGGAAGCATCGAACGTTGCGCAACCTTTCTGCGATGTACAACTTAGATTGCGGCGAATCGAGGTTGTACATCGCAGATTGCTCGGGTTCGGCGGCGCGTACCCGGGGTGAGTGTGGCTAAGCCAACCTTGACGATGGGGCTTGACGGGTGGGGCGCGGCGCGATTTGACGGGCGCGGTTTGGCGGGCGCGGAGCGGTGTGCCGGCGCGGCGTGGTCTTGCGGGCGCGGGCTCGCAAACCGCCATTTGTCGTGCACAGCAAGATCTTTCGCGAGGTTATACGCAGATTCGGTGCTCCGGCCTTGGACCGCCGTGGCCACTCTGCATTATGGCTACATGAGCGCACTTTTACACACCCAAGGCATCGTGAGAAGCAGCACTCTATTGGGTGCCGGCTGGACGAGGTACTCAATACACAGGGCGGTATCAGAGGGGCGGTTGACTCGCCCACGCAAGGGCTGGGTTGCGCGGCCGAATTGCGATCCTCAGCTACTGCTTGCTGCTCAACACGGCCTCGTCGTAAGTTGTGTCACGGCGGCTCGTAGACTCGGGCTTTGGAGCACTGAGAATGCAGAGAACGCGGCTCATTATGCTGTGCGCCATAAGGGCGCGCACCGTCAGCTGTCAGAAGCCGTACTGCACTGGAGAAGACCGCTTATTCCAAGAGGCCCAGACATGCTCGAAGACCCCCTTGAAAACGTGCTCAATGTCGTCGCGCACTGTCTGCCAATGGAGCAGGCAGTCGCCGTGTGGGATTCTGCGCTCAACAAAAATCTCATCGACTACCCTCGCTTGCAGCGGTTGCCCTTCAACGGGGTGGCCAGTCAGGTGCTGGCGAACGTCAGCCGATTTGCTGACTCTGGCCTGGAGTCGTTTGTTCGACTGCGGCTCGCATGGTTGAAGCTTCGCATAGTTCCTCAGGCATGGGTGCTGGGGCATCGCGTAGATTATCTCATCGGTGATCGCCTTATTCTGCTGATTGACGGTTCCCAACATGAGGGCAAGCAGCGGCGGCTCGATAATGCGCACGACTTTGAGCTGAGGCAGCGGGGCTACGAAATCATCAGAGTGGGGTATGTCGAGGTGATGTTCGACTGGCCTGCGGTGCAGCTGAAGATCATGCAGGCAATTGGGCTTGGAATGCATCTGAAGAAACGCTAGCTTGCGGGGCGAGGATCGCGGCAGCGGTTGGGCGAAGACCATTCAGTGCGGGCGAGGCGCATCCCGTGTGAGGGCGATCTGCGTTCTATGACCTCGAATGGCGTGGAATGAGGTTGTGAATCGCAGAAAGGTTCTCGTAGTGCCGGCGGCCCGGTGGCCAGGTGGCCCGGCGGCCCGGCAGCCCGGTGGTGGCTCGGCGGCCCGGTGGCCCGGTGGCCCGGTGGCGCGCGCGAAGCGCGTGACACGGACAAGGCCGTTTGGTGCGGGAGCCACTTCTGGCTCTCGAGCGGCCTCGTCCAGAGCCCGCGTCGGACTCTGTGGGGCGTGTTAGGGGGTGCGCGCGAAACGCGCGACACGCCCGGGTTGCAAAGAACACTAAACCCATGTCAGAATAGACAGGTTCAGTACTTCTCGCATGCGCGGGAATCACTGCCAGGCAGTGCATAGTCTTTGAGTCTAGGCCGCGGGCAGCGAACACCACGCTCACAGCGTTCGTCGAACCGGGCTTCACCGGCTTGCGATCATGTGCGCGTTTGACAGGTGAACAGCGAATGTCATTCTTCATGAATGCCAGGGCGCTGATACGCAAGACGTCCAATGCTGGGCGCGCCGATCCTTGTCTAAAAGACGAGATGAAGTGCACACAGTACGACGCAATCAGAAAGAGAGAAAGTCTATGGCGGCCCAAAAGATCCGCATTCGACTGAAGTCGTATGACCACGAGGTCATCGATAGCTCGGCACGCAAGATTGTCGACACCGTCACCCGCGCGGGTGCAACCGTGATCGGCCCCGTGCCGCTCCCCACCGAGAAGAACGTCATCGCTGTGATCCGCTCACCGCACAAGTACAAGGACAGCCGCGAGCACTTTGAGAAGCGCACGCACAAGCGTCGGATCGACATCGTTGATCCGACCCCTAAAGCTGTCGATTCGCTGATGCGCCTCGACCTGCCTGCTGACGTCAACATCGAGATCAAGCTGTAAGGGGGTCTCGAAGATGTCAAAGGTAGAACGCAACGTCAAGGGCCTGCTCGGCACGAAGCTCGGCATGACCCAGGTTTGGGACGAGAACGGCAACGTCGTTCCCGTGACCGTTATTGAGGTGGCACCCAACGTGGTCACCCAGATTCGCACCCCAGAGGTCGACGGCTACAGCGCCGTGCAGATCGCTGCGGGCCAGATCGACCCCCGCAAGGTGAACCAGCCCACTGCTGGTCACTTCGAAAAGGCAGGCGTCACGCCGCGTCGCCACCTCACCGAGGTGCGCACCGCTGATGCTGCTGAATACGCGCTGGGCCAAGAGCTCACCGTCGATGGCACCTTCGAAGCCGGTCAGAAGATCGACGTCGTTGGCACCTCGAAGGGCAAGGGCTTCGCTGGCGCCATGAAGCGTCACAACTTTGCTGGCGTTTCTGCTTCGCACGGTGCTCACCGCAACCACCGCAAGCCGGGTTCGGTCGGCGGCGCTGCGACCCCGGGTCGTGTGTTCCGTGGCCAGAAGATGGCTGGTCGCATGGGTAATGACCGCGTGACCGTGCAGAACCTCGTCATTCAGGCAATCGACGCCGAGAAGGGTCTGCTGCTCGTCAAGGGTGCAGTTCCTGGTGGCCGCGGTCGTCTCGTATTCGTTCGCAACGCAGTGAAGGGGGCGTAGTTCATGGCTACCGCAACCAAGCTCGAAGTTATTGATGTCAAGGGCAAGAAGGCCGGTTCGGTCGATCTTCCTGAAGCTCTCTTCGGTGCAGAAACCAACGTGCCCCTGATTCACCAGGTGGTGACCGCACAGCTCGCAGCTGCGCGCCAGGGCACCCACAAGACCAAGGGCCGCGGCGAAGTCAGCGGTTCAGGTGCAAAGCCGTTCAAGCAGAAGGGCACCGGCCGCGCTCGTCAGGGTTCGGTTCGTATGCCTCAGCACCGCGGCGGCGGCGTCGTGCACGGGCCAGTGCCCCGCGACTACTCGCAGCGCACCCCCAAGAAGATGATTGCTGCGGCACTCATCGGCTTGCTGAGCGACCGCGTTCGCGCGAACCGCTTGCACGTGCTCGAGTCGTTCTCGATCGACTCGAAGCCCAGCACGAAGGCTGCACGCGAGGCTCTCGCAGCAGTTGCGCCAGGTCGTCGTGTGCTTGTAGTGCTCGATCGTGAAGACGATCTCAGCGCTCTGAGCCTGCGCAACCTCGTGAACGTGCACGTGCTCACCTGGGATCAGTTGAACGCATACGACGTCGTCGTCAGCGACGACCTCGTGTTCACCAAGGCCGCTTTCGACGGATTCGTCGAGGCACGTGGCCAGAAGGAGGCCTCGAAGTGAGCCTGAACAAGTCGCAACACGACGTCATCATTCGTCCGATCGTCTCTGAGAAGAGCTACGGCATGATCGACCAGAACGGTCAGTACACCTTTGAGGTTGCACCGACCGCGAGCAAGACCGAGATCAAGCTCGCAATTGAGCAGGTCTTCGGTGTGAAGGTCGACAAGATCAACACGCTCAACCGCAAGGGTAAGACCCGCCGCACCAAGTTCGGCCTGGGCAAGCGCAAAGACACCAAGCGTGCCATTGTCACCCTGAAGTCGGGCACCATCGACATCTTCACGGCTGCGCTGTAGGTCGGAAGCGAAGAAGGAACAATATGGCTATTCGTAAGTACAAGCCGACGACCTCGGGTCGTCGTGGCTCGAGCGTTGCCGATTTCGCTGAGATCACCCGCTCGACCCCAGAGAAGTCGCTGCTGCGTCCGCTGCCGAAAACTGGCGGTCGCAACAACCAAGGTCGCATCACTACCCGTCACATTGGTGGTGGCCACAAGCGCCAGTACCGCGTCATCGACTTCCGTCGCAATGACAAAGACGGTGTGAACGCCAAGGTTGCACACATTGAGTACGATCCCAACCGCACCGCGCGCATTGCGCTGCTGCACTTTGTTGATGGCACGAAGCGTTACATTCTCGCGCCCAACAAGCTGAAGCAGGGCGACGTTGTTGAGTCAGGTGCCTCGGCCGATATCAAGCCGGGCAACAACCTGCCGCTCAAGAACATTCCGACCGGTACCGTGATTCACGCGATTGAGCTGAAGCCCGGTGGCGGCGCGAAGCTCGCTCGTTCGGCTGGCGCTTCGGTGCGTCTCGTCGCGAAAGACGGCCCCTACGCGCAGCTGCGTCTGCCCTCGGGTGAAATTCGCAACGTCGACGCGCGTTGCCGCGCAACCGTTGGTGAAGTTGGCAACTCAGAGCAGGCCAACATCAACTGGGGCAAGGCAGGCCGTATGCGGTGGAAGGGCGTTCGCCCGACAGTCCGTGGTGTTGTCATGAACCCGGTCGATCACCCGCACGGTGGTGGCGAAGGCCGCACCTCAGGTGGTCGTCACCCGGTGAGCCCGTGGGGTCAGAAAGAAGGCCGCACGCGCAAGGCGAACAAAGAGAGCGACAAGCTCATCGTGCGTCGCCGTACCACTGGCAAAAAGCGTTAATCGGCAGGTAGGAGTAAATAGAAGATGCCTCGTAGTCTCAAGAAGGGCCCCTTCGTTGACAACCACCTGCTTAGCAAGGTAGTTGCCCAGAACGAAGCTGGTACCAACAACGTCATTAAGACCTGGTCACGTCGCTCGATGATCATTCTGGCAATGCTCGGACACACCATCGCAGTGCACGACGGCCGCAAGCACATTCCGGTGTTCGTCACGGAAACCATGGTTGGTCACAAGTTGGGCGAGTTCGCCCCGACCCGCACCTTCCGTGGTCACGTGAAAGACGACAAGAAGGGCCGTCGCCGCTAGTCGCGGTGACGTGAAGGAGGAGAAGAAATGGTGGAGTCGATCGCACGCGTGCGTCATATCCGCGTTACCCCCATGAAGGCCCGTCGTGTCGTTGATCTGATTCGTGGCAAGAACGCACAGGAAGCTTTGGCTGTTCTGAAGTTCGCCCCGCAGGCAGCGTCGGAGCCGGTCTACAAGCTGGTGGCCTCGGCCATTGCCAACGCTCGTGTGAAGGCAGACAACGAGAACCTTCGTCTGAACGAAGACGAACTCGTTATTGCCCGTGCGTTCGTTGACGCGGGCGCAACGCTCAAGCGTTTCCGCCCCCGCGCTCAGGGTCGCGCATTCCGCATTAACAAGCGCACGAGCCACATCACGGTCGTTCTGCAGAGCGCCGATGAGCTCGCGAACGCCAAGAAGGGAGCCAAATAAATGGGCCAGAAGATTCATCCCTACGGCTTCCGCCTTGGGATCACCACAGATCACGTATCGCGTTGGTTCTCAGATTCGACGAAGAAGGGTCAGCGTTACGCTGATTACCTCGCCGAAGACATCAAGATTCGTCAGCACCTCAGCACCACGCTTGACCGCGCAGGTGTGAGCCGCATTGAGATCGAGCGCACGCGTGACCGTGTTCGCGTCGATATTCACTCGGCACGCCCCGGCATCGTCATTGGTCGCCGTGGTGCAGAGGCTGAGCGTATTCGCGCAGATCTCGAGAAGCTCACCGGTAAGCAGATTCAGCTGAACATTCTCGAGGTAAAGAACCCCGAGGCTGACGCTCAGCTGGTTGCCCAGGGCATTGCCGAGCAGCTCGCAGCTCGTGTGGCATTCCGCCGCGCGATGCGTAAGGGTCTGCAGGGTGCTCAGCGCGCAGGCGCGAAGGGTGTGCGTATTCAGGTCTCAGGTCGCCTTGGCGGCGCCGAGATGAGCCGTTCGGAGTTCTACCGCGAAGGGCGCGTGCCACTGCACACCCTGCGTGCGAACATCGACTACGGCTTCTACGAGGCAAAGACCACCTTCGGCCGCATCGGCGTGAAGGTTTGGATCTACAAGGGTGACCTCACCAACAAAGAACTCGCTCGCGAGCAGGCGGCCCAGAAGCCGTCGCGCGAACGCAGCGACCGTCGCCGTGCGCCCCGTGGCGCTCAGGCCGAGGCTGCACCCGCTGCAGCAGGAGCGGAGAAGTAAGTCATGCTGATTCCCCGTCGAGTCAAGTACCGCAAGCCGCACCACCCCAAGCGCAGTGGACAGGCCAAGGGCGGCACCAAGGTCACGTTCGGTGAGTTTGGTATCCAAGCCCTGACGCCTGCTTACGTGACCAACCGTCAGATCGAGTCCGCTCGTATCGCCATGACGCGTCACATCAAGCGTGGTGGCAAGGTGTGGAT
>JAAZHL010000148.1 GCA_012510755.1 Leucobacter sp. | reverse complement strand
CCTCATCGCCGAAATTCAGGCCTGTTCGGTGCAGTGGGTGGGCGACACGTGCGGCGGCACCCAGTCGGGGGTGTTGTGGCAGGGGCCGCTCGACGTCGGGGGCGAAGCGCAGGCGCTGCTGTCGATGCCGGACGATGAGAGCCGTTGGGTCTTGGTCTCGGCAACCCTACCGACCGCCGCGACCGGGCTCGTGTCGGTGGTGCTGCAAGCCTCGGGAGCGAGTGAGACCGTCGTCATCGACCCTGCTACTGTCGGCAGCCTGTCGGCCACCGGGTCGGGCGGTTCGTTCGCGCTGTGGCTGGGTGGAGCCGCGGTGCTCGCCGGGCTCGTCGTTGCGGGAACTGCTGCGGTGGTGCGTCGGCGCCGAGGCGGGGGCGAGTGATGGTGAGCAGGTGGCGCGGCGTCAAGGACGAGCACGACCCGCAGTTGCAGTTGCAGCCGCAGACGTCCTCGTCGCCAGTCGATGCGGCTGGCGAATCTCTAGTGCAACCGTCCTTGGCTTCAACTGCTGCGGGCGGCCGGGGCCGATTCGTGCGTTTGCGACGCGGGGTGCTTGCGCTCGCCGCCGCTGTAGTTGCAGGGTCGTTGGTGGTTGCCCTGCCGCCAGCCGAGACCCAGGCCGACTGGGTCGATTCGGACTCTGCAAGGGCGAGCTTCGAGGCGCTTACCGTGCCCGCGCCGCAAGGTGGCGCTAACCCACAGTGTCGAGCTGCGAACGTGGTATTGCTTGGCAGCCAACTGACGGTGAGATGGAAGGTTCCGGCGGGCTCGGGCTATACGTTAGAAGACGCACAGTTTACGAAAGAGGTCAACGGTTTGCTTGACCCGATCACGGGGCCCCTCCTGAGCTCAATCACGACGACGGGTACGCCTGACAATTACACGACGGTCGTGTCAGGGGGGCTACTAAGTAATACTCTTGGCGGGTCTATCGTGTTCGGCATTCGGTTAGTCGATGAGAGCGGATGGGCGTCGGATTGGCTTGCTACTCACGCGTCATTCCCCGCACTAATTGGCGTCAACACATGCACCTTTGACATTGTGTCACCCACGGACTGAATTTCAGCTTTGGCCCACTCGCCGCGCGAGTTCGTCGAGAATGAGGTCGAGGCCGTACATGAACTCATCGACGTAGACATAGTCCCGACCACCGGTGAGATGCACGACTAACTCGGCGAGGTGGGGGTAGGCCGCGATCATCGGTGCGAACTCCTCAGCGAAGTCTGACGCAGATGTGCTGGCTGAAGCGTCGAACGGCAGATTCTGTTCGGTCATGACGAAGCCGTAGACATATGAGTCGATGACTGAGAATGCGTGGGCGGCCAGCCTGATCGAGAAGCCGCCTGCGCGCAGGCATTCAATGACGGCGTTGTGGTGTGCGCGCAGGCTCGGCCCGGGCGTCGCCCGCGACTCGATCAGGCCGAGACCCCAGGGGTGGGCGCCGCGCACCGTGCGGGCTGACTGTGCGCGCCGCACCATGCCTTCGCGCCAGCGATCCTCGTCGACTGGCAGCTCGATTTGCGCGAAAATCCAATCGACCAACGCGTCGAGCAGGGCGTCTTTGTTCTTGATGTGGTGGTAGAGCGACATGGCCTCGACGCCGAGTGCCTTGCCCACGTTTCGCATGCTCACCGCGGCAAGCCCGCCCGCATCTGCAACCTGCGCGGCCGCCGCGATGATGGCATCGCGAGTGAGTACCGGCCGTGCCGTTGGTGTGCTGTTCATGTCTCACCCCTTGCAAGCTTACGTGTGTAAGGTTACTCTATTCGTATCAACTTACAGGTGTAAGGCTTGGGCTTGAGGGAGTAGACATGCAGGTTGCGATCGTTCGCAAATATGGTGGGCCAGAGGTGGTTGAGCTCGCCAAGGCCGAGGTGCCGACGCCGAAGCCGGGTGAGCTGCTCGTGCGGGTGACCGCGGTGGCGGTGACGGCGGGCGACAACCGGCTGCGTTCAGGGGTGTTTCCGAAGGGGTTCGGCCCGATAGCGAAACTCGGCGTCGGCTTTCGGGGCCCGCGCAAGTCAGTGCTCGGCATCGCGTACGCGGGCGTGGTCGAGCGGCTCGGCGAGGGGGTGACCGAGTTCGCTGAAGGTGACCGAGTTGCGGGTGTCAACGGCAAGACGCTCGGCATGCACGCCGAATACGCCACTGTTCCGGTGAGCCGAGCAACCAAGATTCCCGAGGGCGTGGCACCTGCGCAGGCTGTCGGTGCACTCTTCGGTGGCACGACAGCGCTCTTCTTTTTGCGTGACAAAGCGCGTGTGCAGCCGGGCCACCGGGTGCTGGTGAACGGCGCCGCGGGATCGGTGGGCAGCGCTGCCGTGCAACTCGCCAAGCTGTTCGGTGCTCACGTGACCGCAGTGACGAGTGGGCAAAACGAGGAGTTTGTGAAGCGCCTCGGCGCCGACGAGGTGATCAACTACGAGTACACGCCCGTCGAGAGTCTGTGCAGCGGTGCGGCGGTGAGCGGTGCACACACGGTCAGCGGCGCAGACACTGACTCGCTACCTGGTGAACAGGCGCCTTCGAAGTTCGATGTCGTACTCGATACGGTCGGTAATATCGACCGAAAGCTCGGCCTTGCCCTCGCTACGAACGCGGCTGTCGTCGTGCTTATCGCCGCAGATCTCGCTGGCACGCTGGGTGCTCGAGGTCGCGTGGTTGCAGGTGTCGCGCCAGAACGGGCGGCAGATTTTGCGTATCTGCTGCGGCTCGTGGCCGACGGTCAGTTCGATCCGGTCGTGACAAGCGTGGGCGGGCTTGAGCAGATCGAAGAAGCCCACCGAGTTGCCGCAAGCGGCCATAAGGTGGGCAACGTCGTAGTCGAGCCTTGTTCAGAAATGGCAGCGACTAAGGCAGCAGGCGGGTCGGCCCTCTGAACAGGTAGGTGACTTCGCGAATCGATGACTGCTGCAGCATGAGCATCAGCACGCGTGCGAGACCCATGCCGAAGCCGCCATGCGGGGGCACGCCATAGCGGAAAAAGTCGAGGTAGAAACCGAGCTCGGCGAGGTCCATTCCCTTCGCGGTCGCCTGGGCCTCAAGCACATCGACGCGGTGCTCGCGCTGGGCGCCGGTCGAGATCTCGGTGCCGCGGTAGATGAGGTCGTTGCGCTTGGTGAGCGACGGGTCGTCTTCGTTCAGCATGTGGTAGAACGGGCGAATCGACGCAGCATAGTCGGGCAAGAACACGAAGTCGTGACCATACTTCTCTTTGACGTACGCTGCAATCTGGCGCTCGCCCTCTGGGTCCATGTCGGCGTCGGCGCGTGGCACCTCGTAGCCGCGCTCCTTCACGATCTCTTTCGCTTCAGCGAGCGGAATGCGCGGGAACGGGCGCGCCGGCACCTCAACCTCGATGCCGAAGAGCTTCTGAATCTCTTCGCCATGGCGCTCTTTCACCGCTGCAAAGCCCGCAACCATGAGCTCTTCGTGCAGTTGCATGACGTCTTCGTGCGACTCCACCCAGCTGAGCTCGGTGTCGATCGAAGTGAACTCGGTTGCGTGGCGTGAGGTGAACGAGGGGTCAGCGCGAAATGCGGGGCCGACCTCGAAGATGCCGCCAAAGCCAGCTGCCTGTGCCATCTGCTTGAAGAACTGGGGGCTCTGCGCCAAGAACGCCTTGCCCTCGAAGTACTCGACCTCGAACAGCTCGGCGCGTGACTCGCTCGCGCTCGCCATGAGCTTCGGCGTGTGAATCTCGATGAAGCCGCGGTCGATCCACACCTGACGCAGCGCGTGCAAGAAGGTGGTCTGAATGCGAAAGACGAGGTTCTGTTCGGGGCGGCGCAGGTCAAGGAAGCGCCAGTCCATGCGGGCGTCGAGGCCCGAATCGTCTGCGACCGGGTTGTCGGGCAGCGCCTTCGAGACGACCTCGATGGTTTCGATCTGAATCTCGACGCCGCCGAGCTTCACCCGCTCGTTGTGCTGCAGCTCGCCGGTCACAGTGACGAATGTGCCGTGGGTCAACTCTGAAATTGTGGTGGTGCGGGGCACCAAGATGTCACTGCGCGGGTTCTCAGGGTCGGCTTCGCGCAGCACGCCGCCGTTGACCAACTGCACCGCGCCAGTTTCGTCGCGCAGCACCACAAACTGTACGAACTTCTGGTCGCGTACCTTCTCGACCCAGCCAGAGACACGTACAGGGCCATCTTCATGGGCAAAGAGATCTTTTACCAAGACACGTTCATGCGTCGCGCCAGTCTATCGCCGCGCCCGCAGTGAGAATCGCGCTCGCGGCAAAAACTCGCGGGCTCGACGCCCGCTATGGCGGAGGAGCGGCGCTTTGGAGGAGGAATTTGCGAAATTCCTCCTCCTTCGGTGCAAATCTCCTCCGCGACGGATGGGGTGAGGGGGAGGGCTGGCGACGAATGTCGGGGTGGGGTGGCGGGCGAGGAGGGTGCGGGGAGGCTGCGGAGCGCGGAAAACCCGCGCCAGCGATCCTCGATCAAATAACCGGTAATAATGTGAAACATTAACTTGCGTTATTAGTTGAAGTTTTCTATTCTCGGTGAGGGCTCATCGCGAGCCGCACACACAACACACACGACAGCAGTGACACGCGCAACAGCCAGAACAGCTACAACCGCCACGAAAGGCCCCCTTATGTCACGCTTTACCAAGACCAGCGCCGCGCTCGGTGCGAT
>JAAZHL010000147.1 GCA_012510755.1 Leucobacter sp. | reverse complement strand
GCTACACGGTCGAACGCACACCCCGAACGATTGCACCGGCTCAGCACGAGCCGCCGACTGCTGCGGCCGCCGTCGAGTTCCGTACACCGCCGGTAGCCCGGCCGGCCGCGTTCAGCTTGTGACTGCCATGAACGACCTCTCCATTGCTGGCAACCCCGAAGTCGAACCCAACGACGACCTCGACGCCGAGTTCGAGGAAGACGACCTCTACGACCGCCTCATGGCCGGCACGACGCTGCCAGAGCCTCCCCGCCCGATCAACTGGAACCTTCTCTCCTCGGGCGACGCGGAAGCCGAATGGCTCGCGCTCAACCAGTGGGTCGATTGGCTGAGGATGACCTACGGCCTGCCGGCCAGCGTCGTGCCGCCGTTTTGGTACCGGCACCCAGAGCTCCTGTGGGAGCTGTCGGCACTGCATCTGCACTGGGTCGCGAGCTACGATCCCGAGCAGTCAGGATCGGGGCCCATCGCCTGGCACACGGATTTTGCGCTCGCCCGGGAACGGCTGCGCGAGTGGGTCGCTACGTGCGGTACTCGGATCGACCGCGATCGCCCGCCACGGCAGACGACATGGCCGGGCGAGAACCCTCAGCCGCCCATCGAAGGTGCGGTGATACCAAACCGAGACGAAGACTTCGTTGCGTTCGTGGCTGCCGATGTCCAGGCACGGCAGGACATCGAAGACGAGTTCATTCGCGCGAAGCGAGCGGCTGATCGTGTGCGCGACGCCAGATGAGGTGGAACCATTGTGGAACTCGCGTGAGGCATCCGAGTTCCTGAACGTCTCGCAGGCAACCCTTTCTCGCTGGCGGCGCCAGTCCGAAGGCCCACCCTTCGTCAGCGTCGGAGGGGTTGCCCGCTATAACCCGCCGACCGTGCGGTCCTGGGTACTGGAACGCGAGCGCGATCGTGGCTGACCCGCACCAGCACAAGATGCCTCCCGTCGGCGTGAAGCTCTCCACCAGCGTCGAGCGCCGCGGAAACGGATACCTCGCCCGAGTGCGATGGACCGATCCGCAGACGAAGAAACGCCCCAGCCGCTCCGAGTTCGTCGAGACAACGGACCAGGCCGAGGCCTTCTTCGAAACCATGCGGCAAGCAACGGAGACCGGCGCGAACCTCCTGGTGACGCTCGCAGACTATGTGGAGTCCATCGGCGATCGCTGGCAACGAGGGCTCGACGTGACCTCCACCGTCTCGGGATACGACGCAGGGCTCAGGCTCCGAGTTCTGCCCGCGCTCGGCCATCTGAAGGTGAGCAAGATCACGACGGGAGTCATCGACCGCACGATCGACCAGTGGGAGACCGAATACGGACCCTCCACGATCAAGAACTCCATTGGGCCGCTCGTGCGAGTCCTTGACGTGGCGGTGCGGGACGAGGTGATTCCCTCGAACCCGGCGAAGAATCGGGCGCGTCGCACGCTCAATCACGACTCAACGCTCAAGCCCGGAGCCTTGCGTGCCTATGCGATCTCCGACATCGAGACGCTGACCAGGCTCGCTGAGAAGTGCGCGGAGGTGCACCAGAGCTACTCGGACCACGTCATGCTCTGTGCGCTGCTCTCTGCACGAGGCTCCGAAGTCGCAGGATTGGAAGTCGGCGACATCGACTGGAAGAACCGGATCGTCACCATCGAACGGCAAATCTACCCCGGCAAGGGCGGTCTCGTGCGCAAGCAGACCAAGGGCCGCAACGTGCGCTACGTTCCGATCCTCGATGCACTCGAACCGGTACTCATCCGCCTGTCTGCGGGGAAGCAGCCCGGAGATCCGCTCCTGCGAGGCCCGAGAGGTGGAGTGCTCACCACGGCGACTGTCCGGGATGCAACGAACTGGGATCAGCTCGTGGACGAGCTCGGATTGCCGAACCTCACCAGGCACGGCCTCCGTCATACGGGAGCCACCTGGCTCGCAGACGCAGGGGTGCCGCTCCACGTTCTGCAACGCATCCTCGGGCATGCGTCGATCGAGACGACGAAGGGATACCTGCATCCCGACCATCGACAGCTCAACGAAGCTGCGAAGCTCGCAAACCAGTTTCTCGCACGCCCCAAGAACAGGAAGGAGGAACCCCGCCGACACGGACCACAGCTCTAACCCACCGCGCCATCTCACTCGGCCCCGTATGGGGTCGAGATATCACAGTGCCCGGATTCTGGCCCACTAGATTTCCACTATTTGGCCCACTAGAACCGTATCGATCGACCAAGCAGCTCGAGCCGAGGCCAGCGATCCCGGTCCATCGCGACCCTCGAGCCGAGGGCTCCCGAGGTCACCAGAAGCGAAGGAAGCCCTGACGAGAAATGGCTTCTCATCAGGGCTTTTCCGTCGGGATGACAGGATTTGAACCTGCGACCCCCTGACCCCCAGTCAGGTGCGCTACCAAGCTGCGCCACATCCCGTTATTCAGTTGTAAGTCTTCGTGCTGAGGGCTATTGCCTTTGCCCCCCAGTCAAGTGCGCTACCAAGCTGCGCCACAGCCCGTTGTCACCGCGAACTCGCGAAGGCAACCCCTCCATCTTAGCGGCAAATTTCAGGGCGTTTGACCCGTGCCGAAACCAAGATGCAACCCGCAGCTGCTCTAGGTTCTCGATAGATCGCATGGCAGTCTTGAGGCATGAGCCTTCAACAACCAGCACCCAGACCTCTCGCGCAGCAGATTCGGCGCTGGGTCGTCGGCGTCATCATCGTGTCGTTCGGCATCGCGGCACTCGGTGGCATCGCAGTGCTGCTGAGCGGCGCCTTCAACGACACCGCCGGCCGAGTGCTCGCGACGACCGCGCTCACGGGTTTGTTTAGTGTCGCCGCACTCTGCGGTGTCGCGCTTCTCGGCAAGCAGATGCAGTGGTTCGGGTGGGTCACCGTCGGCATCGCGGTCGTCGCGCTGGGTCGAGTGCTTTGGCTGCTTTGGGGCGACCCCAGCTGGAACGACCCCGTCTTTGAAATCACCGTCACGCTCTGCATTTTGGCGGCGGTGACAGCAATCGTGTCACTGCTTCTGCTGCTCTCAGACCACGACCGTTCAGTCGTGCGCGTGCTGCTCTACATCACCATCGGGTTCATCGCGCTCGGCACGTTGCTCACATTGCTCTCGGTGTGGCAGCTCGTCGACGACGGCCTAGACTCGTACTGGCGCGGCACCGGCGTCGTGTGGATCATCGCAGCCCTCGGCATCGTTGTGCTGCCCGTCATGTCACTCCTCCTTCGCGCACCAAAACAAGTGCAGCCACCAATCGTGCAGCAACAACAGCCGGTTGCTGGAGTTGCGCCAGGGTTCGCGCAGGCGCAAGCACCAGCAGTAGCGCAAACATCAGCACAAACCCTGCCGCTCTCACCCGACTCCGTCGCCCGCATCGAGGCCGTCGCTCGCGGCGCAGGCATCACGCCCGACGAACTCGTGCGCAGACTGCTGCCCTGACTTGCCGGTGCGTGCGCGCCCGCATGAGCGTAGGCTGGTTGCATGGCTGAGCATCGCGTGTACACGTACGCTTTCAAAGACATCTATGTGCTCTACGTCAAGAAGATTGAGCGCAAAGGCCATGACGTGGCTGATCTTGATGAGATCATCATGTGGCTCACCGGCTACAGCCGGTCGCAGCTGGGTGCGCTCATCGCCGACGACAGCACAGCGACGCTCAAAGAATTCTTTCGCGATGCCCCGCTGCTCAACACGAATCGCAGCCTAATATCGGGCGTGAGCTGCGG
>JAAZHL010000146.1 GCA_012510755.1 Leucobacter sp. | reverse complement strand
CGGCAGCCTTCCAGTAAATTGCAGGGTCGTTCTGGTTGGCCTGTGTTTTGAACTCCGTGCTCGGGGGATAGCTGTCGACCTCAAGCGAGTGACTCTCGATTGTGCCGTGTTCGTGTGTGTCAGTCATTGACGCCTGTGTCCCTCTGATCGTGTGAGCACTGCTGTGTGCTTATGTCGCCAAGGTTAAAATATATTTCTCGTTGAAGCAAGTTTTATCTCGAGGATCCTGCTGCGCAGATGTCGCCCACAATTGGCCGAAATTTGCTGATCTTTTGAGTTACCCACAGGTGCCGCGAATCGCGGGGCGGTGACGAGCTGTGCAGGGTTGTATGAAGGGGTGCTCGATCATGCTCCTGCCAGAATCTTTCAGTCGCCCCACCTGCCTGGCGGTGTGCCACGGGATGTGCCTGGCGGCTCGTCACCCGGTTTGCCCGGCGCCTCGCCACCTGGTGTCTCGGGCCGACCGCCTCCGAGATCTGAGGCGCTCAATCTCAAGGCGAGGCGCGCGCTTGGCGGTCTGCTGCCGCTGATTGACACACCCGAGGTGCGCGACATCATGATTCAGGTGACGGGTGGTGTAGGGGTCTTGTGGGCCGACTTCGGGCATCACCCGCAGCGGCTCGACTGGCAGCTCGACGCAGTCGGCGTGCGCAACCTCGCGGTTTCGTTGATCGCAGCCGGAGGGCGCCACATCGACGAACTCAACCCGTGTGCTGACGTTCGGCTCGGCGACGGAATACGGGTGCATGCGGTGCTGCCACCGGCGTGTGCCACAGGCGCTGCGATTTCGATTCGTCTGGCCCGCGTGGTGCCGCTGAGTTTTGATGATCTTGAGGCAGCAGGTTTCTGTACGCCCTCGACCGCTGCGACCCTGCGCAAGGCAGTGCTGCAGCGTCGCAATCTGCTGATTGTCGGAGGCACGGCAAGCGGCAAAACGACGGCGTTGACGGCGTTGCTTGACTTGGTGCCGCACCATGAGCGTGTCGTCACCATCGAAGATGTGGCTGAGTTGCGCCTTCAGCACCCGCACTGGGTTTCGCTCGAGGCTCGGCAAGCAAATACCGAGGGCGCAGGTGAGCTTTCGCTTGACCGACTATTGCGAGAGGCGCTGCGTATGCGGCCTGACCGGGTGGTATTGGGTGAGTGCCGCGGTGCTGAGCTGCTCACCCTCTTGACTGCGTTGAACACCGGTCATGATGGGGGAGCGGGCACGCTGCATGCGAACGGTCTCTCAGAGGTCCCCGCGAGACTCGAAGCGCTTGGCCTCATGGGCGGGCTGGGTGTTGATGCATTGGCCAGGCAGGTGTATTCAGCCCTGCATCTGGTGGTGCATCTCGAACGCACCCCCGGTGGTCGTCACCGTGTCGCTGGATTGGGTCGTTTCATGCTTATCGACGGTGCGCTTGAAGTCGAGGTGGTGCCATGCGTGGTGCCATGAGCCACCGAAAACGGCCCGATACGAGCGACGCGGCACTCGTCGCTGGGGTCGCGCAGCGTGCCGCGGGGCTGCTGCGTGGCGGGGTGCCCGCAGCCCGCGTGTGGCGGGTGCTCGGTGAAGAAGCCGGCGCGCCGGACGAGTGCGTTGCAATTGCTGCCCAGATCACTCGAGGCGAGTCTGCTGCTCGGGCGCTCGCTGCCGTGGGCACACCGGCGTGGCGCTTGCTTGCTGCCGCGTGGCAGCTGGCTGAGCAGAGCGGCGCGCCGCTCGCCCTGGCGTTGCAGCGCTTTGGCACGGCGCTTGGTGAACTGCAGCGGGTCGCCGATCGGCGGGCGGTGTTGCTCGCTGGCCCGCGAGCAACGATCAGATTGGTAACTGCGCTGCCGTTGCTGGCTCTGCTGCTTGGTGTCGTGCTGGGGTTCGACCCGGTCGGTGTGCTGATGAGCTCGCTGGGGCTTGTGCTCGCCTCAGTCGGAGGGCTCTTGTTGGCCGCAGGCATGTGGTGGGCGCGAGCGATGATCGACACACTGGCGAATGCTGATTGGGTGGCTGGGTTCGAGTTCGAATTATGTTGGATCGCACTCGCCGGTGGGGCCACACCGGGCCCGGCGTTTCGCAGTGTCGCTGACAGCGTCGACCTGGTGAATGCGAATTGGGTGCGCTTGGGGGCTCTGCGCCGTGATGGGCCGGTGCGACAGGCTCTTGGCGCAGCTGCCGCGATTGGCACCCCGGCTGGCCAGGTCTTGCTGGCTGAAGCAGAGGGCGCGCGAAGCAAAACGCTTACCGAGCTTGAGCAGCGGGCAGAGCGGCTCGGAGTTCGGGTGCTTGCGCCGCTCGCATTGTGCGTCTTGCCGTCGTTTGTGGTGCTTGGCGTGATGCCCGTGCTGATTGCGGTGCTTGGCACACTCGCCGCAGATGTGAGCTGACGTGGCCTCGTCGGCAATTTGTCGTTCACCACCGCACGTGCTGTCGGATCGTTAACATGGGTGAGTCCCAGCTACCGTTGCTCCGGTAAGTACGATCACGAGGGCAAGGCAAACAGCATCTGCCCTGCCAAAACGCAGCGGTCTCATGGTCGTGGGGTGTACTCCGCTCGCGCCTAGCCCGCGAAGCAGCGCTGAGGCGGAAAGGTCATCGGCAGCACGCAAGCTCGAAGCCATCAGCGGTATCATCAGCTGCTCGAGAGCGCGAACAGGGTGACGTAGTACTGATCGTCCATTGGCAAGACCACGCAATTTCATCGCGTCAATGACAGCGCGGGCCTCTGCCATAACCACCGGGGAAAAGCGCAGCATAACGGTCGCGGGCACAACAAACGCACGTGGCAATCGTGCGGCCCGCAACGCGGAAGCGAACTCTCCCGGTGAGGTCGTCGCCGCAAGGTGCGTCGCAATCGAGCCGATCGCGACGAAGCGCACAGTGTAAGAACTCAGGCTGGCAAGGACGACCACCGCAGGGTTGCTCCACCTCATCGGAAGTGCGGCCGTCATGACCGCGAGAGCGAACGCAACCGCCGCTAAAGCGAAGATTCGCTTCCAAGCGCGCTCAGTAGCCGCTAACAGCAGTCCAAGCACGAGTGCTGCCGGTACAAACTTCTCCCCACCTGGCATCAGGATCACGGTTGATGCCAGGACAACAAGCAGACTCCCGGTGCGTGGATCAAGTCGCCAAGTCTGCGTCGACGACGGGTACACAACTTGTTCGGACAGCGCGGCGACGGTCATGGTGGTGTTCCTTAGGCCAGTCCTGCACGCACAAAGTGCCTGCGCAGAACCCGCGTTGCCAACAGTCCGCCTAACGTCCCCAGCGCAACCATGATCAGCGCCATGCCAAGCAGTGTGAGAGCGATTGTGCCGGAATCGAGCTGCACGAACCTGTCACCACCGATCTTCGCCATGCGTCCCGTGAGCATTTCATCGTGACCGATATAGAGCAGCGGAAGAAATGGGCCGATATTCCATGCTGCGAACAATGCGCTACTGCACACGCTGGTTGCACGTTTGCGGTATCCGCCGAAGAACAGCACGACTTCAACCACCGCCGCAAGAACGAGCGCGAACAAGACTCCCGCCACGGGGTGCCCGGTGAGCAGTTGTAGTCCCGCTGCCACCAGGACGAACAGAAAAACCTGACCGGGGTGGGTCACTCGTTGCAGAAACAACACAAACGGAATCGACGCCGCCACGATACCAATGGCGAGCGAGAAGGGCATCAGTGGCGGTGCGACGAGTCCGACCAGCACGAATAAGAATGCAGTCACGATGTACAAGGCTGCGAACACGCCGATGTCGATGAGTTCTCGCGGTGTCATCGCGAAGCGTCGCCGGTGCGCCTTCTCGCTCGCCTGAACAGCTTCAGTTGTAGTTGTAGTTTCAGACATTTTTGCCTTCCAGTGTGGCGGCGCCATCTCGGGCCGCAAGTTGAGTAAACGGACCCTCGCCGCCTCTGAGCTCACGGGCGTCTCCCGTGGCAACGATCCGCCCCTGATCAACCACTGCAACGAATGCATGTGGCGGAATCAGGTCGGTGCGGTGGGTAATCTCGATGACGGTGAGATCAGAGTCCCACTGCTCGATGCCCGCTCGCACCCGCTCGGCGCTTGCCTGATCTAATTGACTCAGCGCCTCATCGAGAATCAGGATGCGAGGGCGGGCAGCGAGGGCGCGCGCCAGCGCTAGTCGCTGAAGTTGACCTCCCGATACGTCAAGCCCCCGTTCGGACAGCAGCGTGTCGATACCGTCGGGGAGCCCGGCCACCCAGTCATCGAGCGCGACAGCCTGCAGCGCTTGCATGACGATCGTCGTCCCCGCATCGTCTGAGACTGTGGTCGCCTTGGGTGTGGCGGGCTGGTTCAGTGTGCGATCCACGCTGGTATTGCTGCTTGCTGAAAGCAGAACGTTCTCGGCGATCGAACCCGATAACGTGGTTGGTCGCTGCGAGACGATCCCTACGTGAGCACGCAGCTCGTCAAGCAGAAGATCTCGAAGATCTGTTTCTCCAAGTCGTACCGCCCCGTTGTGCGGATCCCATCCGCGCATCAGCAGCTGTGCGAGCGTAGATTTGCCGCTCCCCGATACTCCACACAGGTAGCTCCATTCTCCTTGTGGCAGACGCAGCGAGACGTCTGTCAACGCAGGATTGGACGCGCCAGGGTATGAGAAGCAGACTCCCTCATAGACCACATCAGCAGACTTCGGCAACTGTCTAGCGACCGCTGGGTCAGTGACAGTCGGAGGTGCTTCAATGGCATCTCGAATTGCCTCGGTGGCGGCATATGCAGAATCAAGCCCTGTCATGAAATCGTCGATACCATCGGTGCCGACCCAGAGCGCGACCGCAACGGCTAACGTTACCGCGGTGGCAAGAAGGTCTGTTCCGATGAGCACTGCAACGATAAGTACTGT
Source organism: Leucobacter sp. (assembly GCA_012510755.1). Classification (GTDB taxonomy): domain Bacteria; phylum Actinomycetota; class Actinomycetes; order Actinomycetales; family Microbacteriaceae; genus Leucobacter. The sequence goes on along the minus strand of JAAZHL010000146.1, from coordinate 2,380 downwards.
GAGAACTGACGTTGTTTTCAGTGCGGTTGCGAGGCCGATTCGTAGTCCGAGACTCAGCCCGGACGCAGATCTACGTGACACGAGTTCTCGCTCGCGTTCCGATATTTGGTTCAGGCGTGCGCTGTCAGCGTCAAATGCAAGAACCTCACGGATGCCCTGAATGTCATCGCCGAGGTGTGTTGAGAGATGCGCGCGTTGTGCGGCTATCTCACGCGCATGTCGACGCGATGCTGGAGCGCCGACAGTAGGCAACACGATGAGCAGCACGGCAAAGGGTGCGAGGATCAGTGCAAGCCTCAGATCAACAACCAGTGCTAGCCAGGTCAGCGCAATGGTGGGCACGACGACCGAGGCCACCGCCGGAGGAAACGTATGCGCGAAGAACACCTCGATGCGATCAATGTGGCGAGTGCCGTGTTCTGTGAGTTTTGCGCCGGCCTTTCCCACGGTCGCCGCGGGTGCCTGCGGTATCAGGCTGTTGAAGTACAGCTCACGTAGCCGCTGCAACGCGGTAAAGGCAACCCAGTGGCCCGCGTAGTGTTCGAGATAAAACAGTGCGGCCTTCGCAACTGCGACCCCAACGAGAACGAAGATGATGACCCGCACGGGTGCCGGATCACCCGTGGCCGCGTGTACGAGAACCACGGCGCCGACCACGAGGAGCGTCACGCCCAAGAGCTGACCAATGATAGCGGCGGCGATTGAGATCCATAGTGGCGGAAGGAGCGCGCGCGTATGCGAAATCAGCCAGCGCGTTAACGTGCGACGATTTGCCTCGATGGCAGCCCGGTGGGGTTGGCTCTGGACCGCGGACGTGTGCTGAGTGCTCATGCCAGCACCTCCGTCGCTGCTGTAGCGCGAAGTTCGACGACGCGGTCTGCGGCAAGCACCGCCGCCGGCCGGTGCGCGATAGTGAGCACAGTGCGGCCCTGTGCGAGGCGATCTAACGCCTGAAGAATGGATGCCTCGACGGCAAGGTCTACCTGAGAGGTTGGTTCATCGAGAATCAGAATCGGCGCATCTCGCAGTGCGGCACGTGCGATCGCCAGGCGCTGAGCTTGCCCGCCCGACAGCAACGCACCGTGTTCGCCGATGTGCGTGTCCAGTCCCTCTGGCATCGCCTCAACGTCGGCCCGCAACCCGGCGATCTCAAGCGCACGCCAGAGCTGCTCTTGGGTTGCCGATGGATCGGCCAGACGCAGGTTGTCTGCAATGCTTCCGAAGAACAAGAAGGCGCGCTGCTCGACCACAGCCAACTGCGTTCGTATTCTTGCGGGATCCGCAGTGCGAGTATCGTGTCCGCCCACGAGCACTTCTCCTTTGAGCGGTTGCAGCTGCCCTTGCACGAGCGCGCTGAGCGTGGATTTGCCAACTCCGCTCGGGCCGACAAGCGCAACTCTTTCGCCTGGGGCGACGGTGAGATTCAGGTCGCGCAACACTGCCGGGTTACCTGGCCACCCCGCGGTCACGCCACGTAGCGAGATCGCATCATGTTTCCCGGGGCGTGGTGAGGTGGGGCGTGGTGAGGTGGGGCGCGGTGAGGTGCCACTATTGTCCGAGGGGCTGACAGAATCTGCATGATTTGGCCTCTGAGTAGGCTGGTCATCACCTAGGTAGTCGCTCAGCTGAGCTTGCGCGGCACGACCGCCAATGCCGATATAGAAGAACTGTCCGACGACAGAGACCGGTCCAATGATGAGAACGGTCATCAGCACGATTGCGATTGCGCCACCAACCGTCAGTCCGCTGACAGCGAGACTTCCCAGCGCGAGCAGCACAGCTGCCACAATGACAGCAAGTGAAAACGCCGCATCGATCACCAAGATGAGCAATTGATTCACCGCAAGCATCCTCATGAGGCTCCTGCGGTGTTCTTCTCCTCGCTCGGCAAGTTGAGCGGCGGCGCGCGCAGCAGCGCGGGAATAGACCAGTGTGCCGAGTGCTTGCACGGATTCTAGGAAACTCGCGGTGAGGCGCGCCTGTGCAATTCGATACGCCGCCCCGCTCGACGCCACAAAGCGCTGGAAGGCTCCCGCAAGAAGCGGAACGAGAAGCAGCAGCAGGGCCAGCCAGCCTGCAGTGGCGGCATCGACCATGAGCGCCATCACTACCAACGCCACAAGCGGCGTGGTGAGTGCGCCAATCATTGGGCCGATAAAGCCCGCACGATAGTGGGCGGCCTTTTCCGTCGCGTGGGTCACCATGGCAAGAAGCTCCCCGGCACGGCTCCCTGCATCCAACGCTCCGCGCTGAAACATTCGAGATACCACCGCATGACGCAAGCGCGCCTCTGTGTGCGCTCCCGCCCACTGGCTGAGCCAACTCTCCACGCCCGCCAATACCGTAGCGAGCAGAATCAACACGGCGCCCGCAATCACTG
>JAAZHL010000145.1 GCA_012510755.1 Leucobacter sp. | reverse complement strand
GTATCAGGCGCTCGGCACGCACGCGACTTTCGGGCTGGCAGCGGTTGCGGCGATTCGGGTGGCGTCGGGCCGGTTGATCGCACCGGCGCTGCTGCCGCGCATGGCTCTGTTCGGTGCGGTCAGTCTGGGTGTCATCGTCGCATCCGACGTCTTGTTGGCCTGCTTCAAACTCGCCGGCACCGACTTGTTCGGCTCGGTCACCGGGTGGCAGATTGTGGCTAGAGGCGTTGCCCTCATGCTGCTGTGCGTGGCGCTCGGGGTTGCGTGGCTGCGGTGGCGACGCGGCGGGTTCACTGAGCGACACCTCACCAGGTTGCTTGCTGGCACGACCGTCGCAAGCGCCGCATGGGTGGGCGTGACCGCAGCGATGACCCGGGTGCCGCCACCAAACTATTTCGTGCCCACGACCATCTCGCAGGTATTTCTCGGGTTCGAGGTGCCTGACGCACCGACTGCCGCAGTGCTGTTCACCCATTGGCGGCTGAACCTGCAGTTTCTGGTGCTCGCCGTGGCCGCAGTCACCGCCTATCTGGTCGCTGTGGCCGCACTGCGGCGGCGCGGCGACAGGTGGCCGCTCGGCCGCACGATCGCTTGGGTGAGCGGGTGGGCGGTGGTCGTGTTCGTGACGAGTTCGGGGTTTGGCAAGTATTCAGCACCCGATTTTGGCATTCACATGATCGTGCACATGAGCTTGAACATGCTGGCACCAATTCTGCTCGTGATGGGCGGCATCGTGACGTTGATGCTGCGTGCGACTCGAGCGGACTCGAAGCAGCCCGCGGGCGTGCACGAGTGGATCACCTGGGCGCTGCACTGGCGCTTCTTGCGGTTCATCTACAACCCGTTGATCGTGTTCGCCCTGTTTGTTGGTTCGTATTATGGCCTGTACTTCACTGGCATATTCGGCGAGTACATGCGGTTTCACTGGGCGCACCAGCTCATGAACGTGCACTTCTTGATCGCGGGCTATCTCTTCTACGGGTTAGTGATTGGTGTGGATCGCCCGCCACGCCCCCTGCCGCACATCGGCAAGCTCGGCTTCGTGCTGGCGGCGATGCCGTTTCACGCATTCTTCGGCGTAATTTTGATGTCTGGCGGGCCCATCATCGCCGAGAACTTTTATCAGTCGCTCGATCTGCCGTGGGCTGATCTGCGGGCCTCGCAGTACCTGGGCGGAGGGGTTGCGTGGGCGGGCGGCGAGATCCCCCTGGTGATGGTCATTATTGCGCTTGGTGTGCAGTGGTCACGGCAAGACGCCAAAGATGCTCGCCGTAAAGACCGCCACCTCGATGCCGGTCTTGATGATGAGTTCGACGACTACAACCGCATGCTCGCGCAGCTGACCGCGAGGCAGGCGCGTACGCAACCGAACTCCCCAACACCTCGCCAGACGCAGAAAGCCAACCGATGAACACTCCACACGACACCGTCGCACCGTTGCAGCTCGACATCTCGGGCATGACCTGCGCGGCGTGCGCAGGTCGGGTCGAACGCGCGCTCGGCAAGCTCGACGGCGTGACTGCGAGCGTGAACTATGCGACCGAGCGTGCCATCATTACCGGGCTCACTGAAGCTCAGGCCGGCGAAGCCGTAAGCCAAGTCGAGAAGGCGGGTTATGCTGCCCGCGTGCACGACGACGCTGACGATGCGTGGTCGAGGCGCGCCACCGAGGTGCGAATCTCATCGCTGAGACGCCGGTTGATCGTGTCGGCGATTTTGACGGTGCCGCTCATGGACATCACGATCGTGTTCGCCCTCGTGCCTGGGTGGCGATTCCCAGGGTGGGAATGGGTGACTATTCTGCTCGCCCTGCCGATCGTTACTTGGGCGGCATGGCCGTTTCACAAGGCGACACTGCGCAATCTGCGCCACGGCACTTCGAGCATGGACACGCTCGTGTCGCTCGGCATCGCCGCCTCGTTTGGGTGGGCGGTCATCTCGATGCTGTTCGGTCTCGGCGAGAACGGTGCAGGTTACTGGCTTGGGTTCGGTGCCACCCCTGAGGGGGCGAACGCAGTCTACCTTGATGTGGCGGCGGGCATGACCACCTTTCAACTTGCTGGCCGATACTTTGAAACCCGCTCGCGCCGCAAGGCCGGCGACGTGCTCGGCGCACTGAACCAGCTGGCTGCTACCCACGTGCGGGTGCAGCGCGACGGGATCGAATACATCGAACCAGCGACCGCGTTGCGCGTGGGCGACCAGTTCATTGTGCTGCCGGGCGAGACGTTGCCCGCTGATGGCGAAATCACAGTCGGTTACGCCGCCATCGACACGAGCATGCTCACCGGCGAGCCCAGGCCCAAAGATGTCGGCCCAGGTGACCAGGTCGTCGGCGGCACGATCAGCGTGAACGGCAGGCTCGAGATTCGTGCCACTTCGGTGGGGGCACACACCCAGCTCGCGCAGATGGCGGCTCTCGCCGAACAGGCACAAGCGCGAAAAGCCCGCGTGCAGACCCTGGTCGATCGCATCACCACCTATTTTGTGCCAGCGGTCATTGTGCTCGCGATATTCGTCACCGCAGGGTGGATGCTCGCGGGGTTGGCATTCGCCGACGCGTTCGGCATCGGCATCGCCGTGCTCATCATCGCTTGCCCCTGCGCGCTTGGGCTAGCAACCCCGACCGCCCTCATGGTCGGCATCGGGCGTGGCGCGAGCCTCGGCATTCTCGTGAAAGGGCAAGACGCGCTCGAGGCGAGCGGCACGATCACGACCGTGATTCTCGACAAGACTGGCACCCTCACCACCGGCACCATGAACGTCACCACAGTGACTCCGGTCGACGGCCACGACACCAACGAGGTGTTGCGGGTCGCCGCAGCCGTTGAGCAGGGCTCAGAGCATCTCATCGCGCGAGCCATCATCGCTGCGGCACGCATGCAGGCGCTTGTTGTCGAAACGGCCGCCGACTTCACCATCAGCCCAGGCAGGGGTGCCACTGCGCTCGTCGGTGGGTCTCGCGCCCTCGTCGGCAATCGTGCGCTCATGCGTGAGCACCAGATCGACCTGCCACCTGAATCGGTCGATTCTGGTCGGCGGGCCGACCTGCCGTTAGAAACTATTGTGTTCGTTGCTTATGGCGAACGATTCATTGGGTGGATCAGCCTCGCCGATACGATCAAGCCGGGTGCACGCGAGGCGATCCACGCGCTGCGAACCCAGGGCCTCACCACCGTGCTGCTCACCGGCGATTCGCGGGCCGCAGGTGACTACACGGCAGCGAAGCTAGGCATCGATGTCGCCTATAGCGAAGTGCCGCCAGCGGGCAAGGCCGAGGTGGTGCGTTCGTTGCAGACTCAGGGCGAGCGGGTGGCGATGGTGGGGGATGGCATCAATGACTCAGTCGCCCTTGCCGCGGCAGATTTGGGCCTTGCGATGGTGAGCGGGTCAGATATTGCGTTGAAGTCTGCCGACATCATTCTCGTGCGTGATGACCTTGCGGTGATTCCCGACGCGATTGCGCTGTCTCGCCGCACGCTGAAGACCATCAAGATCAACCTCGGGTGGGCGTTCGGCTACAACATTGCCGCCATTCCGATCGCGGCGGCCGGGCTGCTCAACCCCCTCATCGCGGCGGGCGCGATGGCGCTGTCATCGGTGCTGGTGGTCTATAACAGCTTGCGGTTGCAAGCCTTCTCAGGTGCCAAATAAGAACAACTGAATAGACACCCATGAACTGGCCGCAACACTATCAAGGCATATACACGACACCGACCATCGGTTAGTGCCGGGGTGAAGCATGCTTCGAAACCAACGAATATATCGTCCGCTGCGGGCAGTGACGACGAGCTTCGTAGAGCCTGTCGCCCCAGTGGCGTTCGACTGCATCAAGTTCCTGGTTGTTCGTAGCGGTCAGGCG
>JAAZHL010000144.1 GCA_012510755.1 Leucobacter sp. | reverse complement strand
GCGTCAGAAACGATGCACGACAAGAACTCGCTCGTAGCACCGCCCTCTTCGCCACCCTGGTCGGGGGCCTGACCACAGGCCGACAGGCCAAAAATAAGACCAGCCGCGGCGGTAACGCCGACCAGCTTCTTGGTTGTGATGCTCAACGCAATCCTCCTACTACATACACCCACGACCGTCGCGGGCGAGGTTACTGAATCAAATCTATGACAGCGGCGAAGACCGCCAAAGCCCCACACCCCTGAAACAGGTTGCGATTGAACAACAGTTGCAGAATCGAGCGCAGGGCGGCGCTGGCTGCACCGACTTTCTACGCTGGTGACACCAGCCTTCTCCGCTAGCTATACCAGCGGCGGGGTTGCGCCCGACCCATCGAGCAGGTCAATGTAGCGCAGCACGATGCCCTCACGCAGCGCCCACGGCGACACGTCCAAGGTATCTACCTCAAACACTTTCATTGCAGTGCGCAACACAATGGCACCCGCCAAAATCTGGTATCCACGCTCGGGGGTGATGCCCGGTAAATACTGCCGAACCGAACTGGGCATCTCTCGCAGCGTGGGCTCCCACTCACGCAATCCCGCGTAATGCAGCGGCGCAAGTTCACCCGTCACCGGGTCGGGTGGCCCACCAATGAGTCGCCCGAGTGACCTGATCGTTTTCGAGGTACCCACCACCCGCGTCGGGGCAGGCCGATCGGCGAACATCGTATTGCGGGCTTCAGTGAACACGGCTCTGGCGTGCGCCCGCAAGAGCGAGACCGCCTCGCGTGGCGGCGGATCCTCGCGCAAAAAATTGATTGTCGTGCGCCCCGCGCCAAGCGGCAACGACAGCGACACATCGGGGTACTCGTCGGCGCCCTGCGCCACCTCAAACGAGCCGCCACCAATATCGAACAGCAAAATCTCGCCCGCCGACCAGCCGAGCCAGCGTCGCACCGCAAGCATCGTGATGCGTGCCTCGTCTTCACCCGACAGCACCTGCAGCCTCACACCGGCGGCCTGCTCGGCCGCGGCAAGCACCTGCTCACCGTTGGGCGCCTCGCGAATGGCAGACGTCGCCGTTGCGATGAGGTCATCGACCCCGATCTGCGCCACCTTAGCGACGGCCTCACGCACCGCACCAATAATGAGCTGCTCGCCCTCGGCGGTGATGTTGCCCTCGTCATCGAGATAGCGCATCAGCCGCAAAATCGACCGCTGCGAGTGGTAGGGCACCGGGCTCGCGCCGGGGTGAGCGTCAACAACAAGCAGATGAACGGTGTTGCTGCCGATATCAATCACTCCGAGGCGCATCAGTAACCAGCGCCGCTCTCATCGGTCTGCTGGGCAGCGCCGTTGGAGGAGTTAAATGAGCTGAATGATTCGAGGATCGCGGCAGTCGCCGACACCCCAAACCGTGTGGCGCCGGCAGCCCACATTTCACGCGCAGTAGCCGCGTCGCGAATACCCCCTGAGGCTTTGACGCCCAACCGGTCACCGACGGTCTGCGACATGAGACGCACGGCATGCACGCTCGCACCGCCCGACGGGTGCAAGCCTGTCGAGGTCATCACAAAATCGGCACCCGCCGCCTCGGCAGCCTCGCAGGTGGCGACGATCTCGTCATCGCTCAGTGCCGCAGACTCGAGAATCACCTTCAGCACGAGCCCCGGGCAGGCCTCACGCACCGCGCGAATCTCGTGCTCGACCGCGCTCCACTGCCCGGCGCGCACCAGCCCAAGGTTCACGACCATATCGATTTCGTCGGCGCCATCTGCCACGGCCTGCACTGTCTCAGCAGCCTTCACCTCGGCCTTGTGCGCGCCGCTCGGAAACCCCACCACCGTGACAATCTCACGCCCGCGCTTGTCGACGGGCAAGAGCGTTGGCAACACGCACACTCGTTTCACGCCGATCGACTCAGCGTCGGCAAGAAATGCGTCTAGCTGCGCCGCAGTCGTGTCACTCGAGAGCAGGGTGTGATCGGCGATCTCAAGAAAGAGATCGGGCGTCAAGGTAGGCGTATCGCTCATACCCCTACCCTAATCGCTCGCGAGTGCCTGCCATTCGTCAAGCAGGCTCGAATCGACCTCACGCACCAGCTCCCCCAGCCAGGCGATCAACCCACCGAGCCGTTCGGTCTTTGCCTGGTCGGGCACCGTGCGCTCGAGTGCGCGGTAGGCGTCGCTTAAGTAGCGCAGCGCCGTGCCTTCCGCTCGACCCAGGCCTTAGTGTGAATCAAGATCGCGAAACTCGAACGCACGCTCGACCATCTCTCGCACCACAGACTTCGGGCTGAGCTCGAAGTCGCGCGCCCACGGCACCTCACGCACGTAAGCCTCGAATGCTTCGCCCAGCAGCTCAGCCAGTGGCCGCGGGTGGGTGATCTCTTCGAGCATCTCCATGCGCCGGTCATATTCGATGCCGTCGGCTTTCATCTCGGCGATGGCCTCGGTGCGCGCCGCGTGCTCTTGTGCCCGCAAGATCACCCGCGGATCTTCGAGGGTCGACTCGATGATCGAGATCACGTCAAGCGCATATGAGTCATCTGCCGGGTCAAGCAGCTCAATGGCGGCAAGCGCAAACGGCGATAGTGGTTGGTTGAGCGCAAAGTTTGCCTGCAGATCGACCGTCAGCTGCAAGAGTCGCTGCCCGTCGCCCGTAGGCACGACCTGCACGATGCCGCCCTGCCGCAGGGTTCGAAAGATTGAGAGCGCGGTGCGGGCGTGGGCGAATTGCGCGGTGCGGGGTTCGTGGCTGTCGAAGATGAGTCGTCGCATAACGTCGAGCGCCTCACCCTCACGCGTCTCACCGCGAGCAATCACGCTCAACACCATCGAGTGGGTGACCCGCATGCGGCTGACAAGCGGCTCGGGTTCGCTCGCGACGAGACGTTCGAGCGTCTGTTCGTTCCAGCTGACGAACCCTTGCGGGGCTGCTTTACGCTTCACCTTCATCGCTTTGGGCTTCTTGTAACCAACGTGCGCGGCGAGCGCGGCAGCCGCCTTCGCTGCACTCTTGGCGTTCTCTACTTCATGCTCTGGGGCGAGCGCGATCACATCACCCTCGGTGTCGAACCCTGCGCGGCCCGCACGCCCAGCGATCTGGTGAAACTCGCGTGCGCTGAGACGGCGCATCTTCTGCCCGTCGAACTTCGTGAGTGCACTCAATACGACGGTGCGGATTGGCACGTTGATGCCGACGCCCAGCGTGTCGGTGCCGCAAATCACTTTGAGCAGCCCCTGCTGGGCGAGCTGTTCGATGAGCCGTCGATAGCGGGGCAGCATTCCCGCATGGTGCACGCCGATGCCTGACCTGATGAGGCGCGAGAGCGTCTGCCCGAAACCGGTTGAAAACTTGAAATCGCCGAGCGCTCTGGCGATTTCGTCGCGCCCCGCACGATCGGTGATCTTGATGCTTGACAGCGCCTGGGCCTGCTCAACGGCCTGTGACTGGTTGAAATAGACGAGGTAGGCGGGGGTGCCCCGCGAGGTGCTGCCGGCGCTGCCGGAGGTGCCGCCTGAGGTGCCGCCGGCGCTGCCTGCCGAGGCGCCCCACACCAGCTCTTCGACCACTTCGTGCGGTGTTTTTACTGCGTATGCAAAGTGCAGCGGCACGGGGCGCTCGACCCCGATCACCGGTGTGGTGTCACGGCCGGTGCGGGCGCTCAGGTCGCGGGCGAGCTCGGTGACGTCGCCGAGGGTTGCTGACATGAGCAAGAACTGAGCCCGAGGCATCATGAGCAGTGGCACTTGCCACGCCCACCCTCGGTCGGGTTCAGCGTAAAAGTGAAACTCATCCATGACGACCTGCGTGATGCCACCCGCGGCACGAGCGCGCAGCGCAAGGTTCGCCAGAATTTCTGCGGTGCAGCACAACACCGGCGCATCGGGGTTGATGCTGGTATCACCGGTGACCATGCCGACGCGTTCGGCGCCGAGCGCGTCGACGAGCGCGAAGAATTTCTCGCTCACGAGCGCCTTGATTGGCGCCGTGTAATAGGTGCGGCCCCCGCGCGCGAGTTCGATCGCGTGCGCCGCGATCGCAACGAGCGACTTGCCCGTGCCCGTGGGCGTCGCGAGCACGACGTTCGCTCCCGAGATGAGGTGGATGATCGCCTCGTCTTGCGCGTCGTAGAGACTCACGCCCCGCGAGGCGGTCCACTCGAGGATCGCCTCGTACGCGTGATCGGGGTCGTAGGGAGCCTCGGGGTCGGTGAGGGTGGGGATGAGGTCGGGAAGGAACGCAGCCATGTCCCCTCGAGT
>JAAZHL010000143.1 GCA_012510755.1 Leucobacter sp. | reverse complement strand
TGAGCAATCTCAGTTCAGGTCGCGCAGCGAGGCGAGCACCGCGTCACGCAGCGTCGAGGGAGCTGGCCCCTCGCAAGCGCGGCGCACCGCAACCGTCAGTTTCACGAACACCTCTTGCTCGCTGCGGCAGTCATCGCAAGCCTCGAGGTGCTCGCGAATTGGCTGGCAATCAGTCTCGCGCAGTTCACCGCGAATGAGTTCTTCAAGATTGGCACGTGTGTGCTCGCAACCGCATCCGCTCATTTCGCTGTTCCCTTCTTCTTCGCCGTGCCGACCTGCTTCGCCGTGCCGATTCCTTGCTCGCTCGCGTACTCACCGAGCGACTGACGCAACCTCGCACGCCCCCGATGTAACCGGCTCATGACCGTGCCGATCGGCCGTTCAACAATGTCGGCAATCTCTTGATAGCTAAATCCCTCGACGTCAGCGAGGTACACCACCATTCTGAAATCTTCTGGCAACTCATTCAACGCGTCGGTCACCACCGAGGCTGGCGTGCGATCGATGGCCTCGGCCTCGGCAGAACGCGAAGACATCGCGGTCGTCGATTCAGCACCACCCATCTGCCAATCTTCAAGATCATCTACCGCGCCCAGATAGGGTTCACGCTGCCGTTTGCGATAGCCGTTGATGTAGCTGTTGGTCATGATGCGATAGAGCCAGGCTTTGAGGTTCGTGCCCTCAGCAAACGTGGCGAACGACGCAAACGCTTTCGTGAACGTTTCTTGCACCAGGTCTTGCGCATCTTGCGGGTTGCGGGTCATTTTCATCGCTGCACCGTATAGCTGGTCGAGAAACGGCAACGCGTCTCGCGTAAAACGGCGTTCAAGCTCGGCTCGTTCAGAGGTGTTGATGCTCACAGCTCTCAAGCCTACGCGAGGGAATCTTGCACGAGGGCGTCTGACGCGAGGGCGTCTGCGAGATGCGCGCACAGGCTCGAGCAACGCGGTAGCACTCATCACCCCTCCCTTCTGCAGCCGGTACCATTAGAAACAACCAGTCGCTCATCTGTATTCCATCTGGTCTGTAATCTTTGGAGGCCCGCTCAATGCTCGAAGCCAAGCTCAACACCGGCCGAGGCGAAGAAGACCCATCTGGCCAAGGCGATGCAGAGCACGGATCCAGCGAGGCATGGCCAGCGCCTACGATCGCGAACCGCATCGACGCGACGGTGGCGCTGCCCGGCTCGAAATCGCTCATGGGTCGCGAGCTTGTCATGGCAGCACTTGCCGAGGGACCGGGCACGCTGCACGCCCCGCTGCACTCACGTGACACACAGCTCATGGTTGACGCCCTGCGGGCGCTCGGCACCACTATTGATGAATTGCCCAACCCTGCGAACCAATTCGGCCCCGATCTGCGCGTCACTCCGGCTGCAGAGCTCACTGGCTCAACCTCAATCGCCTGCGGACTCGCAGGCACCGTGATGAGGTTCGTGCCGGCGGTTGCCGCGCTCGCCCTCGGCCCCACTGCCTTCGACGGCGACCCCTACGCACGCAACCGCCCCATGCGACCAGTGCTCGAGGCACTGCGTGAGCTGGGCGCAGATATCTCAGATGAGGGCCGGGGCGCACTGCCCTTCACCGTGCACGGCACCGGTGGGCTCAAAGGTGGCCGAGTTGAGGTCGACGCTTCGCTCTCGAGCCAGTTCGTGTCGGGTCTGTTGCTCGCGGCACCCAGGTTCGAGAACGGCGTGCACGTCGTCCACACAGGTGAGCGTTTGCCCAGCCTGCCCCACATCGAAATGACGCTCGAAGCGCTTCGCGCACGCGGCGTCGACGCAGACTCGCCCGCGCTGGGCGAATGGCGGGTCGCGCCCGGCCCGATTCAGGCACGAGACCTCACGATCGAACCAGACCTGTCGAACGCAGCACCGTTCTTGGCCGCAGCGCTCGCAACGGGCGGCACGGTCTCGGTGCCACGGTGGCCGGCCGAGACGACGCAGGTGGGCGATCACCTGCGTGAACTGCTGCCGCAGTTCGGCGCTACTGCAGAACACCGTGACGGTCTGCTCACGGTCACAGGCCACGGGCGATTACGGGGTGTCAACTTGCACCTGCCCGAGGCAGGCGAGCTCTCACCGACCATGGTCGGACTCGCAGCCCTTGCCGCACATGGCACCGGGCAAGGTGACGGCGAAGCGAGCGAGATCACCGGCATCGGCCACACACGCCACCATGAGACCGATCGCATCGCTGCGCTTGTCGCCGAGATCAACGGCTTGGGTGGCCACGCCGAAGAACTTGAAGATGGCATCGCCGTCTACCCCGCTACGCTGCAAGGTGGTCTGT
>JAAZHL010000142.1 GCA_012510755.1 Leucobacter sp. | reverse complement strand
GGTGCAATATCCTTCGTTGCGGCGCACGCAAGTTCGGCACATCGACCTGGTAGCAGTCGGCGAGAACCGCGTGCTGTGTGTGTTGATTCTTGGCACCGGCGTGGTCGAGCAGCAGGTTGCCTGGTTGCCGGCGGCTCAGGTCACTGAGGCGTGGGTCAGCGGACTGCACGAGCGAATTGCTGGTCCGGTGGTCGGGTGCGAGCTCGATGCTGCGGTGGCTGCTCTGCGGCAATTGGCCGAGACCGTTGAACAGTGGGCGCAACCAGCCGAGATTGAGCTTGTGTTGCAGGTGCTTGGAGTCGTCGTCGCGCAGTTGCAAGCGAACCGCAGCGAAAAGGTCGCTATTGCTGGAGCCGCGAACCTTTCTCGGCCGGGTGACTTCGTGGGCACGTTGCCCGCGATGCTCGAGGCGATTGAAGAGCAAGTGACGCTGCTGAAACTCTTCGGTGAACTCGCAAGCGAGGGCCCTGATGTGCACGCGTCGATCGGCCGCGAGAATGAGCACTACGGACTACAAGAGGCCTCATTCATCGCGACCAGGTATTCGGGCGAGGGCGAGGGTTCGTCGGGAATCGGTGTGCTCGGGCCCCTGCGCATGGACTACGCGTCGAATATCGCGGCTGTGCGCGCAGTCGCGAGATATCTCGATGACGTATTGGGTGAAACCTAGCAAACATTTCGGCGATGAGTGATGTCTGATCAGCCGACAGAGAATCAGTAATTTTTGACACAACGAGAGGCGGCCTTCGGTGGCGGACCACTACGAAGTACTTGGTGTCTCGCGAGATGCGAGCACCGACGAGATCAAGAAAGCCTATCGGCGACTGGCACGCGAACTGCATCCCGACGTGAACCCGAGCGAAGACGCAGCCGAACGGTTTAAAGACGTCACACACGCGTACGACGTGCTGAGCGACCCGAATGAGCGGCAACGTTATGACTCGGGTGGCGGCCAAGGCGGCATGGGTGGCTTCGGCAACTTCGGCGATGTCTTTGAAACCTTCTTCGGACAGGGCTTCGGGGGAGGGGGCCGCGGCCCACGCTCTCGTACGGCTCGTGGCGACGACGCCATGATCAGGGTCGACATTGAGTTGGCAGAGGTCATCTTTGGGGCAAAGCGCGAGGTCACGGTGAACACGGCAGTGCTGTGTAACACCTGCCAAGGATCCTGCTGCCAACCTGGTACTTCACCGGTGACCTGCGACCTGTGCAGTGGCACCGGGCAAGTACAGCGACAGGTGCGCTCACTCTTCGGCAACGTCGTCACCGCCCACCCCTGCGGTAGCTGCCAGGGCTTCGGCACCATTATCGAACACCCATGTATCGACTGCGGTGGTAAGGGACGCGTTCGTGAACGTCGAACCATGAATATTGACGTGCCATCTGGCATCGACACCGGCACCCGCATGCAGATGCGCGGCGGTGGCGAAGTTGGTCCTGGCGGCGGGCCAAATGGTGATCTATTTATTGAGTTTCGGGTCATGCACCATGACGTGTTCAGCCGCGATGGAGATGACTTGCTTGCCACGGTGCAGGTGGGAATGGTCGATGCGATCCTTGGTGCAGACTCCAAGGTGACCGGGCTCGATGGTGAAGTTGCGTTCGAAGTGCCAGCAGGCTCGCAGTCTGGTGATGTGATCACGGTTCGTGGGCGAGGCATTCAGGGCCTGCACTCCACGACCCGCGGAGACCTGCGGGTGGCCGTGCAAGTGGTGACACCAACCAAGCTGTCAAGTCGCGAACGAGACCTGGTGCGTCAGCTGCAGGCACTGCGCAAAGACCCGGCACCAACCCTCGGCGAGTTTCAGCAGGGGTTCTTCGGCAAGATGCGCGACCGCTTCTTTCGCGCGGGCTAGCTATGGGGGCCGAGTGGCGAATTTGTACTATGCCGAGGGCGTGTCGTCCGACGCTTTCGCGGTCGGCGCAACCGTTGCAGTGACAGGCGAAGAAGCCCGGCACGCAGTACGCGTGGCGAGGCTTCGCGTGGCAGAACGCATAGCTGTGGGAGACGCGGCAGGCACAGTCGGCCACGGTGAGGTGGTCGCAGTTGACCGTGACCGTTTTGCTGTGCGGCTCGATCAGATCGAGGTGACAGCCCAATCGCGGCCGCGACTCGTGCTCGTCCAGGCTCTTGCCAAGGGTGATCGGGACGAACGCGCAGTCGAACTGGCCACTGAGTTTGGAGTTGATCAGGTTATCGCCTGGCAGGCATCGCGTTCGGTGTCGCGGTGGTCAGGCTCTGGTGCGGCCGAGAAGTCAGCGAAGGGTCTTGCCAAATGGGCGAAGATCGCCCGCGAGGCTGCCAAACAGTCAATGCGTGCCCGGGTGCCTGAGGTGCGGCAGTTTGTGTCGACCGATGAGCTCTGTGATCTAGTTGGGGCGCCCGGTGTCATCGCAGCAGTGTTGCACCCGCGTGCCGATCGTACGCTCACGGAGTGGGCCGAGATGTGTTCGCACCCCGAGGTCGAACAGGTGCTCATGATCGTTGGGCCCGAGGGTGGCCTCAGCGACAGCGAGGTTGCTGGTCTGCAGCGCGCAGGCGCCACGTCGACCGTGCTGGGGAGCCACGTGCTGCGTACGTCAAGCGCGGGGGCCGCGGCTCTCGCCGTGCTGAACGTCTCGTTGCGTCGCTGGTAGGGCGCTGGCGGCTTGCTGATCCGGTGCATGCTTTCGATGGCGACTAGAGAGGCGTTCGTCGATACGAGCGCGATAGACTGATGCACATGGCAGAAGAGACGGTGTTCGGCAAGATTGTGTCAGGCGAGATCCCTGTAGAGAAGCTCATCGAAACTGAGCGTGTCATTGCGTTTCACGACATTGCTCCGCAGGCCCCAGTGCATATTCTGGTCATTCCCAAAACCACCGCGTATGCGAACGTGACTGAACTCGCGGCGGCAGACCCGGGTCTGCTCGCAGAGATCGTTGACGTGGCGCAGCAGCTTGCGCGTGAGCACGCAGACGGTGATTTTCGCTTGGTCTTCAACAACGGTGCAAACGCTGGGCAAACCGTCTTCCACGTGCACGCGCACCTGCTTGCCGGCGGGCTGACAGAGGGCTCTCTTTAGTGCCTGAAGCGCCTGATTCGAGTGTCACATCACTGCAGCGCACGGTGCTGCTCACCGGAGTAGACCTCGCCCAGTTTCTTGGGCACCGCGATCAGCTCATCGCCGATCTTGAGCGGCAACATCCCGACGTGACGTTTCACGCCCGCGACCATGTGCTCACGTTAAGCGGACCGGCAGCACAGGTGAAAGCCGCAGAGATTGTCGTGACTGAGGTGCTCGAAGTGGCTCGACGCAGCGGGGCAGTCTCAGGTCAAGACGTGCGAGAAGTGACCCGCATGGTGGCGAGCGGTCAGGGGACTCAGGCCGCTCGGGTGCTCAGCGAGCCGATCGTGACCGTGCGTGGAAATTCAATTCGGCCGCAAACTGCTGGCCTGCGTGCCTACGTTGATGGCCTTGAACAGCACACGGTTACCTTTGAAATCGGCCCAGCCGGCTCTGGCATGACCTACCTGGCCATTGCGAAAGCGGTGCAGGCCTTGCAGCGTCGCGAGGTGTCGAAGATCATCTTGACCCGACCCGCCGTTGAAGCGGGCGAGCGGCTCGGGTACTTGCCCGGCACGCTCGAAGACAAAATCGACCCATACCTGCGCCCGCTCTTTGACGCGGTTGGCTCGATGATGGA
Source organism: Leucobacter sp. (assembly GCA_012510755.1). Classification (GTDB taxonomy): domain Bacteria; phylum Actinomycetota; class Actinomycetes; order Actinomycetales; family Microbacteriaceae; genus Leucobacter. The sequence goes on along the minus strand of JAAZHL010000142.1, from coordinate 3,822 downwards.
GACCGATGCAGTGCCGAAACTCATGGCGAGCGGCACCATTGAGGTGGCCCCGCTTGCCTACATGCGCGGTCGCACGCTGAACGAGTCTTTTGTCATTCTTGACGAAGCACAAAACACCACTCCCGAGCAGATGAAGATGTTTCTCACCCGACTCGGCTATGGCTCAAAAATGGTCGTGACTGGCGATATCACGCAGGTCGACCTGCCGTTAGCCTCAAGCGGCCTGAGAGTGGTGAGCCGCAACTTACGTGGGGTTGAAGACATCCATTTCGCTGACCTTACCGCTGACGATATTGTTCGTCACAGCTTGGTCGGTCGGATCGTTGACGCCTATACGGCATACGAAGAGCAACAGCACGCCCGGGCAGCCCAGGGCAGCGATGAGAGAAGCACACAGTGAGCGTTGAGATCAATAACGAATCAGGCATGAACATCGACGAGCAGGTGTTGCAGCGGCTCGCTGATTTTGTGCTCGAAGCGCTGCATGTGCATCCACAGACTGAAATAGGTATTTCGCTTGTCGATGAGGCGGCAATCGAGCGGCTGCATATCGAGTGGATGAATGAGCCCGGGCCCACCGATGTTTTGAGCTTTCCGATGGATGAGCTTCGCCCGGGGCGCCCAGATTCGCCGACTCGGGCTGGTCTGCTCGGCGACGTGGTAATTTGCCCGCAGGTGGCCGCGAGCCAGGCGGAGGCTGCAGGGCACGATACTGACACCGAAGTGCATATCTTGTTGACCCATGGCATGCTGCACCTACTCGGTTTCGACCACGCGACACCAGTTGAAGAGGCCGAGATGTTCGGCTTGCAGCGAGACCTGGTTGCAACGTTCACGGCGCGAGAGCGACGGGGGCGATGAGCGAAGAACCGTTGCCGGGCGTGTTTACTCGTCTTGCCGAGACCGGTAAACGCCTCTCTGGTCGCGTCGGACTTTGGCGCGGCCGGGTACGAGATGAAGAACTGCTGCTTTCGCTGGTTGACCAGGCGGCAGAGCAAGACCTGCTCGAAGAAGATGACCGCGACTACATTCATTCGTTGGTCGAATTCGGTGAGACACTCACCCGCGAAGTGATGGTGCCGCGCACTGACATGGTGACGATCGATGCCGACCAGACAGTGCGCGAGGCACTTGAACTGCTGCTCAGCTCGCGGCACTCGCGAGCGCCTGTCGTAGCAGCCGGAGACGCCGATAACGTCGAAGGCGTCGTATACTTGCGCGACGCAAGCGGCTTTCAATTGCGCAGACCCGACGAAGCTGAGACAGCGCTCGTGACTCGAATCACGAAGCCTGCGATGTTTGTACCCGAACTGCAGCGCGCTGATGAGTTGCTTCGGCAGATGCAGCGTGAAGCGAATCACCTCGCGCTCGTCGTTGACGAATACGGTGGCATCTCGGGTCTTGTCACTCTCGAAGACCTCATTGAAGAACTGCTTGGTGATATCAGCGACGAACACGACCGTGAGTTTGCCGAGGTGGAGGCGCTCGCAGACGGATCGTTGAAGGTCAGTTCTCGGCTGCCGATCGATCGTCTCGGTGGACTTTTTGGCATTGAACTCGAAGACGATGAGGTTGATAGCGTCGGTGGTCTTGTCGCCAAACATCTCGGTCGGCTTGCTGAAGAGGGCGACACCGTGAACGTTCGTGGCATTGAACTCACCGCCTTGCAAACTGAGCGAAAGAGAAAGCGCTTGGTAGCTGTCGGCGCGCGCTGGGTGGGGCCTGCCACCGGTGAAATAGATGCAGTACACCTTGAGGGGGCCTGATGGGCGAGAAATATCGGGCAGGGTTTGTCAGTTTTGTTGGCCGACCTAATGTCGGAAAGTCGACGTTGACCAACGCGCTCGTGGGCGAAAAGATCGCGATAACCAGCCCAAAGCCGCAAACAACGCGACGGGTGATTCGCGGTGTGCTACATCGTGATGATGGGCAACTGATCATTGTCGATACGCCGGGCATTCACCGGCCCCGGACGCTCTTGGGCGAACGCTTAAACGCGTTGGTAGAAGCGACACTGGGTGACGTTGACGTCATTGGGTTTTGTGTGCCGGCGAATGAAAAACTCGGCCCAGGCGATCGGTTCATTAATGAGCGCTTGAACGATTTTCCGCGGGCGAAGAAGGTTGCCGTGTTGACCAAGGTCGATCAGGCGTCAAACAGTCAAATCATTGAACAGCTGACTCAGCTCGGTGCGCTTCGCGATTGGGACGCGGTGGTGCCAATTTCAGCGGTAACGAACGAGCAGCTCGAAGTGCTCACCAACGTCTTGCTCGAGCTGATGCCCGAGTCTGCGCAACTTTATGACGACGACACGACCACTGAAGAACGCGAAGATGATCGCATTGCTGAACTCATTCGCGAAGCCGCCCTCGACGGTGTTCGCGAAGAGCTGCCGCACTCCTTGGCGGCCATGGTCGACGACCGTGAAGAGCGTGAAGACGGGCTGCTTGAAATCTATGCATCGCTCTTCGTCGAACGTGACAGCCAGAAGGGTATCGTCATCGGTAAGGGCGGCGCCAGGCTGCGAGAAGTGGGCGAGCGCGCCCGCAAAGAAATTGAACAGCTGCTTGGAGCGAAGGTCTATCTGTCGTTGCGAGTGAAAGTGTTGAAGGAGTGGCAACGAGACCCGAAGGCACTGCGTAAGCTCGGTTTCTGATGCGCTCGTTGGTATGCGAGAGCGCCACGGCTGCCGTGTGAGCTGAGGCCTCTCGTGCGTTTCGGGTGTGTCGAGTGCTATGCTTTTGTCATGCTGTTCGGCTTGCTTCTTCTTAGTTGCCGCGACGAGTCCTAAATTCACAGGCCTCCCTCGTCGCGGTGTTTGCGTTGGCTGAGCAAAAAACCTAGCGAGAGAAAAGACTATGAAGAACACGCAGCAACCATCAGGTATGCCGATTCACAAGTATCGTCCGTACCACGAGATTATTCAGGTTGATTTGCCTGACCGAACTTGGCCCAGCAAGCGAATCACCGAGGCGCCACGCTGGTGCGCAGTTGACCTGCGCGACGGCAATCAGGCGCTGATCGACCCGATGAGCCCAGAGCGCAAGCGAGTGATGTTCGACCTGCTCGTCAAGATGGGGTACAAAGAGATCGAAGTTGGGTTTCCGAGCGCGAGCCAGACCGATTTCGACTTTGTGCGCCACCTGATTGAAGACAATGCGATTCCCGATGATGTGACGATTCAAGTGTTGACTCAGGCGCGCGAGCACTTGATTACGCGTACCTATGAGTCGTTGATCGGTGCGAAGCAAGCAATCGTGCACCTGTACAACTCCACGAGCATTTTGCAGCGAGATGTGGTGTTCAGGGAGGATCGCGAGGGCATTAAGAAGATCGCACTCGAGGGCGCTCGCCTGTGCGTTGCGAGCGAACCTATCTGCGCCGACACCGACATCTACTACGAGTACTCACCTGAGTCATACACCGGCACCGAACTTGAGTATGCCGTAGAGGTCTGCAATGAGGTGCTCGAGATTTTTCAGCCGACTCCGGAACGCAAGGTGATTATCAACCTGCCGGCCACCGTTGAAATGGCTACTCCTAACGTCTATGCCGATTCGATCGAATGGATGGGCAGGCACCTGAACCATCGCGAGAACGTGATCATCTCGCTGCACCCGCACAATGACCGTGGCACCGGTGTCGCTGCAGCTGAGCTCGGGTATCTCGCTGGCGCCGATCGTATTGAGGGGTGCTTGTTCGGCAACGGTGAGCGCACGGGCAATGTCGATCTGGTTGCGCTCGGCATCAACATGTTCACGCAAGGCATCGACCCGCAGATTGATTTCTCTCGCCTTGATGAGGTGCGTCGCACAGCAGAAT
>JAAZHL010000141.1 GCA_012510755.1 Leucobacter sp. | reverse complement strand
GGTACGCAGCCGGGACCACTTCAACGGTGACCAGATGTTGCATGCGGCGGCGCTTGCTTTCGCAAGCGATTATTCACTTGTTGACCCGATCATGAAGCGCCACGGTATTCCCTGGGCCACACCTGGCGTACGCGCCGCGAGCCTCGACCACTCGATGTGGTTTCATCGGCCGTTCAGTGTCGATGAATGGCTGCTCTATGAGATCGAGACACCAACCTCGCAGGGGGCACGTGGGCTCGCTCACGGGCGCTTCTACAACCGCGCGGGCGAGCTTGTAGCGAGCGTGTCGCAAGAGAGCATGGTTCGACGGCCTGCGGCATAACTAGCCAACTCGCCCTTCGCTGTGGGTGAGCTTCCGATCTCTACGGGCTATGGCGAGGCGAAATTCCGCCGCAAAGGGGCAGCAAATGCGGCCTTCGCTAAGAAAAGCGACATCAACTGCCCACCCGCGAAGGTAAGAACTCCCTAGGTGAGCAAAACCCGAAGCAGCAGTTACCGAGAACGAGGGTGGTCTGCAGGGTGGTCTGCACCCGCCTACCGAGAACGAGTGCGCTCCGCGCCCCGCCGCGCGACAAAGAGCACGTAACGTTCGAGGGCGTACCCGGGGTCTCGGCTGCCACCCTTCAGCGCGAGTTCGGTCTGCGCGGCCAGATCGACGGCACGCGCCAACCCCACTTCACTCCAGCCACGCGTCTCTCGCTGCGCACGCTCAACCATCCACGGTGCCATTCCAAATTCGGCGGCGAGCGCACCACTGGCACCCCGTGCCCCATAGACGCGTGCCATTGCGCGCACTTTCATGTTGATCGCTGCCAATAGGGGAATTGGTTCGGTGCCGGTGCTCAGTGCTTGTCGAAGCAGCAAGAGTGCGTCGGCGACTCGCCCCGCTGTGGCCGCGTCGGCGACTTTGAAGGCACCGGCTTCGACGCGCCCCTCGGTTGCCCGTTCGACGTCGGTATCGTCAATTCTCTTGCCCACGTCAGAGACGAGTTGCTCGATCGCTGCGGCAAGTTCGCCGAGTCCCCCCTGGTAGGCGGCCACGAGAGCTCTGAGTGCCCCTGCTGACACTTGGGCGTCGAGGCGACGAAACTCTGACTGGGCAAAGCTCAGCCGTTCTGCATCTTTCTTTACCTCGGCGCAGACAATCTCGATCGCGCCCAGGGCCAAACCTTTGGCGCCACGTAAGGCATCGAGCAGGCTCTTTCCCCGCTGCCCTCCCCCGTGGCGCAGCACGATCGTCGTGTCGTCTGCGGGCTGATCAAGGTAGTGTTTGGCGTCGTCGATGAATGCGTCGCTTGCGTGCTCAACGCCGCTCACTCGAATCAAGCGTGGCTCAGCGAACAGTGACGGGCTCGCGATCGTGAAGAGTTCGCCTTTGCCGTAGCCGGCAGCATCGACATCGTGCACTTCGAGTGCTGGGTCGTGTTGGCGAAGGGCGTCACGAATGGTGCGTGTTGCCCGGTCAGCGAGAAATTGTTCAGGCCCGCTGATGAGCACTACCGGGGCCGGGCGTGCGTCAGCGTATCCGAGCTTCGGAGTCTTAGCTGACGATTTTGTTGCTGCCACTCCTCTAGCCTACGGCTTCGGTGGGTGCGGTTTGTGGCATTCGCTCGACCCAGGGTCGAATGGCGCCTTGCGCATCGGCGGCGAGCGCGATTGAGCCGTGATGGTCGGTGCGCAAGATGGTGGCGCCGCCCTGCAGGAGCGCGTTGAGGGTGCTCTGTGCGGGGTGTCCGTAGCGATTGTCTGCTCCGACTGAGAGCAGCGCCCAATCAGCCTGTGTGGCCTGTGTCAGTCGGTGGTCTTGGTCGCGTGAACCGTGGTGCGCGACTTTTAATACGTCAACCTGTAGAGGGTGGCCTGTGCGGATCAGCGCGGCTTGCTCTGGCTGACCGCTGTCGCCGAGCAGCAGCACGCGCATCGGCCCCGATTGCACCATCATGATGAGGCTTGCAGCGTTTGTGGTGTGGGGGGCTGTTCCGCGCCGGGGCGCCAGCACGTGCCACGAGAAGTCGCCGACGCCTTGACCGGTGTCGCCGGCTGTAGCCACGCGGTAGGGCACGCCCGCGGCCGTCAGTTCGCGGATCACCTCGCGTGAGCTGTGTTGAGCCGCGTATGGCGTGGGTGACACGAGTGCCGCATCGACGCGATGCACAATTGAGTCGAGGGCACCCACGTGGTCGGCGTCGTCGTGGCTGAGCACTAAGAGTGCGATTCGATGTACGCCAAAGCGTGACAGGCAGGCAGCAAGCAGTTGGGGGTCGTCGCCGGTGTCGACGAGCATCACTTCGGTTGGCGCTGCTGGGTCGCGCAGCAGTAGGGCGTCGCCTTGGCCCACATCGCATGCCACGACTGCCCACCCGTGCGGGGTGGCGAGGTGCTGGGCGATTGGGGTGGCGAGTGTCACTGCGGTCACCAGTGCGAGGCTGCCGGTTACGAGCACCGTCACGACGAGTCGGTGTGCGCGGGGTGGCGCTGGTCGTGTGTGCCAAGGTTGGCGCAGGGGTATGCGCCCGGCTGTTGGCAGTCCGATTCTTGAGCTGTTGATCGCCCATGCGGTGATGAGGGCGACTTCGCAGACAGCGAGCAGCACTGCGCCCCACCAGCCTGCTGGCCAAGCCAATCGTGCGAGCGGAAGGTTTGCTGCGACATGTGCCACCCAGGCCACCCATTGAGCGGGCAGGCTTGCTGCGACAACGGCGAGGTGGGCTGCGCCCGGCACGAACGGTGCGAGCACGGCGGCGATGAGGCCGAGGCCGGTGCCGATTGGGGCCGCGGGTGCGGCAAGCACGTTGGCGATCACTCCTGCGGCTGGCAGGCCGGGCTGCAGCAACAACAGAAGAGGCCCGCAGCTGAGTTGTGCGGCGAGCGCGACGGCAAATGCGAGCGCGAGTGGCTGCGGCATGCGCGCACGTGTATTGAGCCATCGGGTGAGCGGCGTGGCAAGCAACAGAATGCCGGCCGTTGCCGCGACTGACAGCGCAAAGCCCGGTTGCAGTGCCTGCCATGGGTCAGCGGCGAGCAGCACCACGATTGCCGCGCCGAGAGATGGGAGGGCCAAGGATCGCCTGCCCCCGAATCCGCTCGCCAGCATGACGGCCGCCATGACCGCTGCGCGCTGCACCGATGCGTCTGGGCCGACGACCACCAGAAAGCAGCCGAGCCCGAGGGCTGCGACCGCGAGGCGTAGCCGCAGCCCTGCGCCGAGCCTGGCGCTGAGCCACACGAGGGCTGCGACGACCAAGCCCGTGTTGCTGCCTGATACCGCGACCAGGTGTGTCAATGAGCTTTCGAGCATCGCCGCTTCGAGCGAGTCGCTCACCAGTGAGGTGTCGCCGACCGCGAATCCGGGCACGAGTTCGGCACCGGTGACATTCGCCGAGCTTGCGACGAGTGCGTGGCGCACGTGCGCGGCGATCGCGCCGAACGTTGCGGCGACGGGTTGCATCGCCGTCTGCTGCAGGTCACGCACCTGCACCGTGTAGGCGGCAGGTTGAGCTGGGTGCTGCGCTTCGAGTCGGCCACGGCCGTGCACCTGTGTGCCTGGGCCCCAATGGGTGGCAGCAACGTCTTGAGGTAACCACAGCATCACCGGCACGCTGCCGCTTGCGGCTGACAGCGTGGCCCGGGCCCATGCGCGCTCACCGAACGGTGTCACCCGGCGTTCGACGAACGAGGTGAGCTGGGCCTCGAAGGCAATCGTTTTGCCTTGCGCCGCGACCTCGTGCAGGTATCGATCGTGTCGAGTCTGCTCACCCACCTCACTCTGCGCACCGAGCAACACCATCACAGAAAGCGGCAAGTTGACCAGTTGCGTCATGACCCCCACGCCCCGCGCTGTCGTGGCAGCGGGCACCGCGACGGCAGATGACGAAACCGTTGCAGAGCTCGAAGCTGCCCCGCGGAGTGAAGCTGCTCCGCGGCGCACGAAATACCAGGCGACAAGCAGCGCTGTGCCGATGGCGGCCGCGACCAGCGTAAGCCACCTGGCGAGGCCGGGCAGCGGAAGCGCGCATGCCGTGCACGCCCACCCGAGCAAAGCAGCTACAAAGAGTCGGTGCTGTCCCGGCGCGTGACGGCGACCGCCGGCCTGCGTCACACAGTCACCGACTCTCGCAACTGCTCAAAGGTCTTCTGGCCAATGCCCGACACATCAAGCAGCTGATCAACGCTTGCAAAGCCCCCGTTCGCCTCTCGCCACTCGATGATGCGAAGCGCCAGCGCGGGGCCCACGCGGGGCAGGGTCTCGAGGGCCTGCGCGTCGGCCGTGTTGAGGTTGATCCGGCCGTCACCGGGTGACAAGGGCTGCGCCACACCCGGATGCTGGGCCACGACTTGGTCAGCATTTGGCACCAAAATCTGCTCACCATCGCTCACCACGCGCGCGAGATTCACCCCAGCGAGCACCGCCGTCTCGGTTGCCCCGCCTGCCGCCTCGATCGCTGCAGCCACCCGAGCGCCCGGCTCAAGTTCAACGACGCCGGGCGAGCGTACCTCACCCACCACGTGCACGAAGAGGGTGGTGTCTGCGGCCGCGTCGTTTGACTGGTCAT
>JAAZHL010000020.1 GCA_012510755.1 Leucobacter sp. | reverse complement strand
GTTCACGGGCACGCTCGGCGAAGCCCTCATAACCGAACGACATCATTGCCCCCGCGTCGAGGCTAAGTTGTTGTTTCGCTTCAGTCGACGCCGTGGTCAAGACGCGCACTCCCCTGGCGACCAACAGTTGTGTGAGCACCTGACCGATGCCCCCAGCGCCGGCGTGCACGAGCACCGTCTCCCCCGGCTGCGGGTGTGCGGCCGAGGTCGCGAGGTAGTGGGCGGTGCAGCCTTGCAGCGGCAGGGCCGCGGCAGTCTCGAGGTCGAGCCAGTCGGGTACCCGCGCGACCTGATCGGCGGCGATTGCGAAACGTTCGGCATAGGTCGCCAGCGCGGTCGAGGTCGCGACGCGGTCGCCCGGCGCGAAGCCGGTCACCCCGGCTCCTACTTCGACCACGGTGCCTGCCGCCTCGGTGCCCGGGGTGAAGGGCAGATCGACCTGGTACACCCCGCTGCGCTGATAGATCTCAATGAAGTTAACACCTGCGGCCGCGGTCTCGATGAGCAGTTCACCGGGGCCCGGTCGCACGTCTTCGATCTCGGCCCACTCAAGCACCTCAGGCCCACCGACTTCATTGACGACTATTGCACGCATGCTGCCAGCCTACGCGGAGCTTCTCGTCACGCGAAAGAGGCTCAGAGCCCCGGGCGACGGGGAGGTAGACCCTGCCGTCCATGCGACGAGCACGCTCACCAGCGGTTGTGCACCTCTTCGGCCCACCCAAAGATGCCGTCAAATTCGACGATCTCACCATCGGCGGTCTCGAACGAGCCAGACCAGTGACCAAAACACTGGTCGGTGTGTCCCTGCAGCACGAGCAAATTGGTGCGGGTCTGCTTGTTGTGAAACGGCGTGAACGTCGCGTCGAGCCCGCCACCTGAGATGCGCCAAGGGTCGCGCCACGAAGTGATGTCATATTGCCAGTCGGTCGGCCCATGAATCTTGTGCATCTTGCCGTCGACAAAGAACGCGTTCTCGCTGACACCCGTGCCATCAGTCCAGCCCGCGCCCACCTGCACGCCGATCGTGCGGCCATTCGAAATGCCAGACCCCGCGCCCCAGTTCCACGAAATGTCATACGGCCAGCGACCGCGCCCGTGATCGAGCACCGCCCAGGCGTCGCCAGCGTCGCCCCCGACCTGATGTTCGACGTCGCCAATGCGCAGCACCCCGTGTGCGGGGCGAGCGAGATCCTTGACCGTATATTGAAACCGCGTCTCAGACCACGGCACGACGAGCGCGAGCCGCTCATGCCCCGCGGGCAGCTCGGCCACCACGTCGAGCGACGCACCGGCGATCTCGAAGCGCAGCCGTGTGCCACCTGCAGTCTCGTCGATATTGATCGCGAGGTTCTTCGCACGGGCCATCGACCGGCCCTGTTCGAGCCGCCGCGAGAGCATCACCCCACGCGCCGGAATCACCGTCGCCGCCCGATGCTGCTGTTCGCCGGTCGCGCGGTCGTACACCCACACTTCGTGCACACACGCGTAATCGATGTGCGAGACCGTGATGCCGACGATGTGGGTGGGAGTGGCGACGTTCCAGTACTCCCATCGCTTGTTGCGACCTGCGCCGCGGCTGATGCCCGCCGTGTCCACAATGGGCTGAGTCGCCCAACCGATCGCGTCAGGGTTGAGCCTGCCGTTTGGCAGCGTCAGCGACACGGGGCCTTTGAGTTCACGTTCGGTCGCGCTGCTGAGTGAGACCTGCTGAGGTGCCTGCTGAGGTTCATTCTGATCGAGGAGCGCGCGCAGCCCCCGCACCATCACCTCAATCGTGGCGTGTGCGTCTCGCTGCGCGCCCGGTGACTCGTCTGGGCGGTTCAGGTAGCCGTGCACGGTGCCCGGCTGGGTGTGAGTCTCGACCGGCACGCCAGCCGCCTGCAGTTGCTCGGCGAACTGCTCGCCCGATGCGCGCAAATCATCTGCCTCGGCGTTGACGATGACGGTGGGTGGCAGCGCCGCGAGCCGCGTCGCAGGCAGTTCGCCGATCGGGCTCACCTCGCTGTCGCTACCCGCACCAAGGTAGAAGTCGTACATCGCCGCGATGCGCTCGGGGCCGAACCTCCTGGCCGCGGGCAGCTCTGCCGTCAGCTTTGAAATCTGGGGCGCTGGCCGTTGCTCCCGGTGCAGCGTTGGGTAGACGAGCACGAGGCCCGCCACGGCGGACACGTCGTGGTCGGCCGAACGACCGCCGTCACCGTTACCACCGCCGCCACCACCAGCCGCCGTGTTCGCCACCTCACCCGCCTCGACCGTTTCGAGCGTCGCAGCCGCAGCGAGGTGTGCGCCGGCGCTGGCTCCACCGACAAAGATCGGGCCCCCGTATCGCACGCCCACCTCGCGCAGCACCGCCGCCACGTCCCCCGCAGGCGCTGGCGCCTTCACCGTCTCACTTGCCAGCACATAGTCAACCGAATACACGCGCAGGCCGGCCTCAGCGCACCGCCGCGCTACCCAATCGGCCTCGGGCCAGTCAAGAGTGCCCCGCACAAACGACCCACCGTGTGCCCACACCAAGGTGGCCCAGGGTTTCGTGCTCGGTTCATAGATGCGCACCGGCACCGCCGCCGAACCGACGCGGTTCGGGTGAGTCACCGTGCCTAGCGCGGCACCGTCCTGGCCATGCAGCCGTTCAACGGCGGCAGTCGCAAGCGGCCCAGTGACCCGCTTCTCAGCCATGCGCACAGCGCGCTCGTTTGTGTCGCTCACAGCACCACGTTCTCGGGCGACTCGCCCGCGAGCAAATGCGCAATCTGCCGCCGAATCAGCGCGCTCATGCGTGGCATCATCGCGGTCGAATCACCGCCCACATGCGGTGAAATCAGCAGGTTCGGGCACGCCCAGAGTGGGTGTTCTGCCGGCAAAGGCTCAGGGTCAGTCACATCGAGCGCGGCCCGCAACCGCCCCGCATTCAGCTCGGCCATTAGCGCCTCGGTGTCGACCACCTGGCCGCGGGCCACATTGACGAGCAGCGCCCCGTCAGGCATGGCTGCGAGCGCCGCCGCATCGAACATCCCGCGCGTTTCTACAGTCAACGGCACGGCGATCATCACGATCTCGGCCGCGGCCAGCGCCGCGTGCAGGTCGGCGAAGCCGAGCACCTCAACTTCGGCGCCGGCGAGGTTGCGTTCGGTGCGCGCGCTGCGCGCGATCCTCGTCACCTGCACCTCAAACCCTGCAAGCCTCGCCTCGATCGCTTTGCTCACCCCGCCATACCCCACCAGCAACACACGCCGATCGGCAAGGCTCGCGAACGTGCGCAGATGCCACACCCGCGCGTCGTTTTCGCGCACAAACTCGGTGATGCCGCGTTGCATCGCGAGCGTCAGCGCAACCGCCAGCTCGGCGGTGCCGGCCTCGTGCACGGTCGCCGCGTTCGCGAGCGGCACCCCCTCGGGCAGGTGTTTGTCGACTCCGTTATAGCCGATGGACTGCCACTGCACGAGCTGCGTCGAGACTTCAGCGACGCGGGCGAGCCGCCGCGGCCCACCCCAGTACGGTGGCACGACCATGTCGATGTGCGGACTCGGGGGAGGGCCGTCGAGGTTCCACTGCACGAATTCCACGCCAGCGACCTCGCCAACCGCCGCAGCAAGTCCCGCATCATCGGGCAACGACACCACCAAACCACCCATAGTCTCGAGTCTATTCAGACCCACCACTCAAGTGAGGCGCATCGCGCAAAGAAACGGCAGAATGGTGCCATGAGCACCCCAGCCCCGCAACGGAGTTACACGACGTTCAGCTATACCGACGCGCACGAGATCGAAATTTCGGCGTATGTGTGGCTGCCCGGCGCGACCGGCCGCCTGAACGACACCGACGTGGTTGCGAGCGCCGAACGCAGCAACGAGCCGCACGCGATCGTGCAGATTGCGCATGGTGTGGGGGAGCATGCCCTGCGCTACAACGCCTTCGCCGAGGTGCTCGCCGCGAACGGGTTCGTCGTGTACGCGAACGATCACCGCGGCCACGGTGAGACCGGGCGCAGGCAGCACGGCGGTGATCTGACGAAGCTCGGCAAGCTGGGCCCCGGCGGGTTGCGGGCGGCAGAGGCCGCGATCTTGCAGTTGCGCGACATCGCGCGCGAGCGGCACCCCGGCCTGCCTGTCATCATGTTCGGGCACTCGTGGGGGTCGCTCATGACGCAGCGCATTCTCAACACGGAGTCGCGGCCGTTCGACGCGGTCGTGCTGTCGGGCAGTGCCTATCGCACGCCGTTGGCAATGGAATCTGGCGAGCTGAATCAGCGCTGGCACGGGCCCGAGGCGAGCGGCTTCGAATGGTTGAGCCGCGACCCGCAGACGGCGGCGGACTTCATCGCCGACGAGCTGTGCTTTGCTGCCGATATTGCGAAGCTGTTTGGGTACGCCGACGCCATTAAATTGTTTGGTACGCCCGGGCGCGGGGTCGCTGACGTGCCGATGCTCATTATTTCTGGCAGCGAGGATCCGCTCAGCCGAGGCGACGGTCTGCGCAAACTGGCGGCAGCTTACCGAGCGCGGGGGGTGCGCGATGTGACGCTGCGCGTGTTCGCGGGTGCACGCCACGAGTTGTTGAACGAAACGAACCGTGACGAGGCCATTGCCGCAATTGTCACCTGGATGCTCGACCGGTTCACCGCCGACGACGCGTGAGGGGCGGTCTCGCAGCGGTGGGCCGTTGTGGCTGCCCACCCCGCGCCAAGCAACCATTACGGCCCACCTGAGAGAGACACGGTCGAGAAGGCAGCGCCTACGGCCCCCGCAGAAGTGAGAGCAGAAGTGAAATACGCTTGAGGCATGACCACGCATCACGGGGAATACAAGGTCGCGGGCGGCAAACTCGTCATCGTTGACTTCGCGGTTACACACGACGGCGGCGCAAGCGGCGCAGGCGCAAGCGGCGCAAGCGGCGCAAGCGCAAGCGTCCACGGCGGCGGCGGCCAGGGCCAGAACGACGGCGGCGTCATCGCCAACTTCAGGCTCTCGGGCGATTTCTTTCTCGAACCGGACGATGCCCTGCCGCTCATCAACCACGCCGTGAACGGGCTCAGCACGAGCGCGAGCGTCGCCGAGATCAGCACCGCGATTCAATCGGCGCTGCCCGAGGGCGCGCACCTCATTGGGTTCTCGACCGAGGCGGTCGGTGTCGCCGTGCGCCGCGCGCTCACCGGGGCCGCGCAGTGGGACGACTACTCGTGGACCATCTTGCACGAACCGCCGATGTCACCCATGATGAACGCGGCACTCGACGAGGTGCTCACGACCGCCGTCGGTGAGGGCCGCCGCGGCCCGACGCTGCGCGTCTGGGAATGGGACGAAGACGCCGTCATCATCGGCAGTTTTCAGTCGGTCATGAATGAGGTCGACGAGACACAGCTCGCCGAGAGCGGGGCGCAGCTCGTGCGCCGCATTTCTGGCGGTGGGGCAATGTATATGCAGCCCGCCAACAGCATCACCTATGCCCTCTACGCCCCAGAAGAGCTTGTGCGCGGCATGACCTTCGCAGACTCGTATGCCTTTCTTGATGACTGGGTGCTTGAGGCTTTGCGATCCTTGGGGATAGAAGCCACGTACAAACCCCTCAACGACATCACGAGCCCGCTCGGCAAGATCGGTGGTGCGGCGCAAAAGCGGCTTGCCAATGGAGCGGTGCTGCACCACGCCACGCTCGCCTATGACATCGATGCCGAGGCGATGACCCGGGTGCTGCGCATCGGCCGCGAGAAGCTGAGCGACAAGGGCACGACGAGCGCGGCGAAGCGTGTCGACCCGTTGCGCAGTCAGACTGGCATGAGCCGCGAAACCATCATCGAACGCATGATCGAGGTGTTTCAGGGTCGCTACGGCGGCGCTCGCGATCAGGTGACTGCCGATGAGCTTGCCGCGGCTGAACAGCTGGTGGCCACGAAGTTTTCGACTGAGCAATGGATCAGGCGCGTGCCCTAGCACGCGCCACCGCAAAGGCGGTCAGCGCGAGACCGCCAAGCCCCCAAACGACGAGCGCGAACGCGGCGATACCGGCTCCGCTGGTGCCCATGGCGACCGCTTGAAACCCGGTGAACAGCGACCCGATCGGGCTGCCGTCGCCGATGGCTTGCAGCAGTGGTGGTGCCGTTGAGATCACACCGATCGCGAATGCGATTGCGAGCAACACGAACGCGATGAAGCGGCCGATTCCGCCGAACAGTGCGGCGAGCCCCTGCACCACCAGGGTGAACGAGATGCCTGCAAGCACGGCAAGCGCGAAGAAGCTGATGCCCTGGGCCGCGTCGTAGCCGAGCAGCAGCGGCAGCACGAGGCCGACAATGGCGCCTTGACCCGCCCCCAGCAGCAGCGCGGGTATAGCTGAACGTAAGGTGATGTACCCGAGACCGCGGGCGGCGGTGCGCGTGCGGCTCCATAGCGGCGCGAGCATCAGGAACGATGCAAAGGCGCCAGCCCAGAGCGCGATACCCGCGAACAGCGGCACACCTGCGGCGTTGAAGAGTTCGTCCTTCGCACCCTCAACCTCGACCGGCTGCACGGCGACCGCTGAAATTCGTTCGATCTCAGCGTCGCTATAGCTTGGAATCTGGCTCGCTGCAAGGTTCAGCCCGTCGGCGAGCTCTGCCGAGCCGTCGGCTGCCTGTCGCAGCCCGTCAGCGAGTTGCTGTGTGCCATCGGCAGACTGTTGCGCACCATCGGCAAGCTGCGCGGTGCCCGAGGCGAGCGTCGGCAGTTGCCCGGTGAGCTGGTTCATGCCCGATGACAGCTGTGAGGCGCCCGTGGCGAGCTCGGTTGCCCCGCCTGCGAGCCCGGCAACGCCGTCGGCAATCTGCACTGAACCTGCGGCTGAGGCTGCAAGTCCCTCCGCGAGCGCGGTTCCCCCGTCGCGAAGCTCTTGCATCTGACCGGTTGCCGTACCGAGCTCGGTCTGCAGGTTGCGCAGCGCGGTGAGTGCCTCCTCTTGCTGGGTCTCGTTCTCGAACGGAATCTCACCGTTCTCGATCGAGGCGATGAGGTCTGCGAGGCGCTGCTCAAGACTCGAGCCGATCGGCAGCACCGTGTCGATCATCGAGTTGATGCCACCGACATACTCGTTGACACCGGCCGAGAGCGCCAGCTGACCGTTCGCTGAATCTCGGGCACCCTGTGCAAGCTCGCCAGTGCCAGCCGCGAACCCACCAAGGCCCGAGGCAAGCTCACCCGTGCCGTCGGCGAGCTGCTGCACGCCGCCAGAGAGCTGGGCGGTTCCGGCCGCGAGTTCAGCCGCACCATCGGCGAGCTGGGTGCCTCCGTCTGCGAGCTGTGCCGCACCATCGGCGAGCTGTGCACCGCCGGTCGCAAGCTGCTGTGCGCCGGTCGCGGCCTCGCCGATGCCGCTGCCAAGTTCGGTCATCCCGACGAAGACACCGCCAACAAACTGTGAGCCAAGCTGCTGGTTCAGCACCGACGTCGCGGTTGCGATCACCGTATTCGAAAGCACAGAATCGAGCAGGCGCCCTCGTTCACTCGTCGCAATGTCGATCGATGCGGTGCGCACGCGGTTCGCCCCAGAGTCAGCGATCTGCGACATCGACGTCGCTGCCGCCGAAAAGTTCTCGGGAATCGTCACAACGGCTGCGTAGCGACCTTCATCGAGCCCGCCAGATGCATCGCCTTCGTCGGTCAGCAGCCACGTGAAGTTGGTGTCGGCGTCACCCGCGATGAGCTCAGCGGCGAGCACACGACCGAGCGGCACGGTCTGGCCGTCGAGTTCGATTGGTTCGTCAAGGTTCACGACGGCCGCGGTGACGGTATCGAGCCGGTCGGTGGGGCTCCAGAGCCCCCACAGCAGCACGCCGGCGGCGGTGATGGGAACGAGCGCCAGCCCAATAATGGTGCGCCATTTCACAGCCGAGGTACCTCGTGCACGCGTCAGCCCGATCATGCTTGCATCTCCCCGATCTGTGTGGTCGTCACGGATTGACCGGTGACCATTGCCGGTGTCGCGTCCGCCTCGCCAGCAGTGGCGGTCTGTCCAGCGACTCGATCACCTGGTTGCACAATGGTGGTGGCGACCGGCAATGCCTGGGCCACCTGCTCGGGTGCCCCCAGAACCACCAGCGTCAACGCTGTGCGTTTGCCGCCGGCCGCGGCCCGAATTGCCACCTCAGTCTCGAGTGTGTGTCGAGCAGCAACGACCTGCTCGCGGTCATGCAGCGAGCTGCCGAGCCCGCGCAGGTCAAGCACGATCACGCTCGGCTTGTCTGCGAGCGCGTCGGCAACCGACTCAGGTGTGGTCCACGCGGTGCGGCGACGCAGCGAACTCGCCCGCTCGGGCAGCAGCAGACCTGCCACCTTCAAGGTGCCGGTCTTGATCGCGCCACGACCACTCAGCACGCGGGCAAGCGGCTCGGACACCTTCTCTGACACATCAAGCAGCAGCGCTTCGCCCGGCCGCACACGCAACTCGGGTACGCGCCCCACGCCTGCGGGCAACACCAGTCGCGAAGCCGCAATGCTCGCGTCTGGCATATCTGCGGGCCACTCAGCGTGCTCAAGTTCGCGCGCCAGGCCCTCACCTTCGACGTCGAATTTCGGCAAGATGCGGTCAAGCCAGCGCGGCATGCGCCAGGCGCGGTCGCCCAGCAGTTGCAGCACCGCGGGCACCAGGGTCATGCGCACGATGAACGCGTCCACGAACACGCCCACCGCGAGTCCCAGGGCGATGACTTTGATGGACGGGTCGCCCTCGGGCACAAACGCCGCGAACACGGCAAACATGATGATTGCAGCCGCAGTCACCACACGGCCGGTGCCAACGAAACCGCGTTTGATCGCGCTATGGCTGTCTGATCCGTGAACCACCTCTTCACGAATGCGCGACACCAAAAACACCTCGTAATCCATCGCGAGGCCGAAGAGCACACCCATCAAAATGATCGGCATAAAGCTCAGCACCGGGCCCGCGTGATGCACGTTGAGCAGGTCGGCGAACCAACCCCACTGAAACACCGCGACGACCGCACCAAATGCGGCACCCACCGACAGTACATAGCCAAGAGTCGCCTTGATCGGCACCCAGACCGACCGGAAGACCATGGCGAGCAGCACGAGCGAGAGCCCGACCACGAAGATGCCGAACGGAACGAGCGCCTCGAGCAGCAGCTGCGACACATCGATGCCGACCGCGGTGAAGCCGGTCACAGCCAAGCTCACACCATACTTCTCGAGCCATTCATCGTGATGCGCACGCAGCTCCTTCACGAGCGCGGCAGTGCTCTCGGCCTGCGGCCCCTCTTCGGGTACCACCTGAATGATGCCAGTGTCGGCACCACGGTTGGGCGTTGCGAGAGGCACATCGGCAACGCCGGGCAGCGCACGCACCTCGTCGGTCAGAGCATCCATCAACCCCAGTGGGTCAGTGCTCGAGATGATCGAACCCGTCAATAACAGCGGGCCGTTCGCCCCTTCACCAAAGTGCTCACCAGTGAGCTCATAGGTAATCTTTGCTGGATTCGTAGGCTCGAGGGTCTCGGCGCCCGGCAAGGCCAGGCGAAGGCTAAACGCAGGCAACGAAGCCGCACCGAGGGCCACGAGCACGACGAGCACGGTCACGAGCGGTTTGGCGGTTGCCGCCCGCACCCAGCCTGCGAAGAAGCGGTCGGCCCGCGACTGGCGCGGTGTGGTCAGGGTCTCGCTCGTCGCGACGGCCCCGTCGTCGTGCGCACCCGTTGCGGCAGTCGTATCAGCGCCCTCGCGCAGTATGTCGGCGCCATCTTGCGCATCAGTCGCCGCGTCAACGTCCCCCTGCAGACGCAGCTCGCGCCGGTGCTGCTTCGAGAGAATGCGCGGGCCGGCCATGGCGAGCACCGCGGGGGTCAGCGTCACCGCGATCAGCACCGCCACCGCAACACCCGCGGCAGCTGCCACGCCGAGCGCCGTCAAGAACGGAATCCCCGCGACCGCCAAACCGATCAGTGCGATGATCACCGTGAGCCCCGCAAACACCACAGCAGAGCCGCTTGTCGCCGTCGCGCGCGCGATGCTCTCGCGCATGGGTGTGCCCGCACGCAATTGCTCTTGGTGCCGACTCACAATAAACAGCGTGTAGTCGATGCCCACGGCGAGCCCGAGCATCAGCGCGAGCATCGGCGTCGTCGACGTCATGTCGATGAACGCGGTCGTGAAGTAGATGCCGGCGACAGAAATTCCCACGCCGAGCACCGCGATCAGCAGCGGCATCCCGGCGGCAACGAGTGAGCCGAGGGTCAAGATCAGCACAAAGAACGCGATCACGACACCGAGTGCCTCGGTCGCCGTGAACCCGGGAATCGAGGTCGAAAACGCGTTGCCACCGTAGGAGGCTTGGGTTCCGGCGGGCAGTTCAGCTTGCAGATTCGCCGCGACATCGGCGATGCCCTGCTCGGTCGCCGCCGGAATCTCGCCCAGCGACACCTGCATCTGAATGGTGAGCAACGCCGCCCGCCCGTTGTCACTCAGGCCCGTCGGGGCCAACTCAGAAAACGGCCCCGACACTCCCACGACGCTCTCGAGAGCTTCGAGGGTATCTGCTGCGTCGATGACGGCTTGCCGGTAGGGATCCTCGTCGACTCTCGACCCTTCAGCAGCCACCACAATGATATTGGCGCTTGTGCCGCTCACCTCTGGAAAGGTGCGCCCGAGCGTGTCGATCGCGGCCTGCGATTCGGTGCCGGGAATGGTGATGGGTGCGTTCGCGCCGTTCGAAAGAAAGACTGCGCCAGCGCCTAACAGGGCGAGGATCGCAAGCCAGATCACCAGCACGAGCACTTTGGCCTGGGCGGCCCAGCGCCCGAGCGCGTAGAGCATTGACGACATGCGGGCCTTTCGGTCGCGGGTATTTGCCGCGTGCTGCATGGCACCGCGACGACTCGCCCAGTGCCGAGCATCGACGCACGGTTCGATACAAGAGTGTATCGACTTCGAAGCACTAATCTATTCTCAGTAGCTTCAAACTAACTGGGAGCCTCATAATGACAGAGCACGCAGCCCCGAGCGCGAGACGGCAAGCAACCCGCGAGCGACTGCTCGAAGCGGCAGCAGAGGTGTTTGTCACCGAAGGCTTTCAGGGCGCATCAGTCGAAGCGATCTGCTCGCACGCTGGCTTCACGCGCGGGGCCTTCTACTCAAACTTCACGAGCAAAGCCGAACTCTTTCTCGCGCTGCTCGACCGTGAGTTCACGAGGCGGGCTGCCGAACTCACGGCTAAAACGGCGGAGCTCACCCCCGAAATGCGCGAGCACAGCGCCACCATTGACCCAGCGCTAGCCGCGAACTACATCGCCGACTTCCTGTCGTTGGGCGAGAACTCGGCATCGTGGTACGTGCTCGAGGTTGAGTTCGGTCTGCTCGCGATGCGCGACCCAGAGGTGGCGGCGAGCTATGCAGAGTTCTTGCAGCGCGCGCACATGGGCATCACCGGCGCTGTCGAAGCTGCCCTCACCGTCGCGGGTCGACGGTTCACACTCCCTGCCGCGCAAGCCGTGCAACTGCTCGGCAGCGAGTACGAACGGGCGCTGCGCATCACCGCGTTGAGCGGCCCTGCGGCACACGGTGGCCTCAATGGGCTTGCAGAGCGCATCAGCGAGCTGCTGTTCGCAATCACCGAACCTGCCGTGTAGCCCTCATCTTCGCGCAGAATGACGGGCACGACTCGCGAAGGATGACCGTCGCGAACAACAGCATAACGAGCGCGAAAAAGAAATAGGATGAGAGAGTGCTGCTTTCAGACCGCGATATCAGAGCCGAACTCGAGTCAGGGCGCATCGGGCTGACCCCGAGCGAACCCGAAATGGTGCAGCCGTCGAGCATCGATGTGCGTCTCGACCGCTACTTTCGCCTCTTCGACAACCACAAGTATGCGGTCATCGACCCGTCGCAAGACCAGCCAGAGCTTACGAGGCTGATCGAAGCCAACCCCGAAGAGGGCTTTATCTTGCACCCGGGCGAGTTCGTGCTGGGTTCAACCTACGAGCAGGTGCGGCTGCCCGATGACGTCGCCGCGCGCCTTGAGGGGAAGAGTTCGCTCGGCCGCCTCGGCCTTCTCA
Organism: Leucobacter sp.; assembly: GCA_012510755.1. GTDB lineage: Bacteria > Actinomycetota > Actinomycetes > Actinomycetales > Microbacteriaceae > Leucobacter. The sequence goes on along the minus strand of JAAZHL010000020.1, from coordinate 392 downwards.
CACACTCTACGGCGGGTTTCATTGACCCAGGTTTCGAGGGGCATGTCACCCTCGAACTCTCAAACGTCGCGACCCTGCCGATTCGGTTGTGGCCCGGCATGAAGATTGGCCAGCTCTGCTTCTTCCGGTTGTCTTCACCCGCCGAGCACCCCTACGGCGCGGGTGCCACCTATTCGAGATATCTCGGCCAGCGCGGGCCAACCGCGTCGCGTTCGCACCTCAACTTTCACCGCACCGACGTTACCGTCACTGACGCCGGCCAGCCTGGCGCCTAAGGGTGCAGCACGCGAGCTTATGACGAACCACTACCTGCCCCGACCGGTGAGCCTCGACCCCATTTGCGCTGCCGCACTGCGCTGCTTCACCCGAAGCGGGTTTCATGGCACCTCAAT
>JAAZHL010000140.1 GCA_012510755.1 Leucobacter sp. | reverse complement strand
GATCCCCGGCGACTCGATCACCAGCCAGCTACTCCGAGAGCTTCCCATCGCCCGTATCGAGGCGAACATCAACAAGCGCCTGTTCGACATGGAGCGCGTTGCCAGGATCACCGGCGACCGCATCAAGCTCCCCAGCGGTAGGCGCATCAAAGAGCAGGAGATCGCCCAGAAGATCACGCCGGAACCCCGACAGAACCCCGACTTCTATCAGCTCGTTGCCCTGCAACACGATTGGCTCGCCCGCCACGGCGAACGTAACCCCTCAGCCGAAATCGCCCGTATCAACGACGTGCCCCTCAGCACCGCGCAGGGCTGGCTCGTCAAGGCCCGCAGCCTCGGGCTACTCCCACCAGGTAGGCGAGGCCGCCGCGGGAGTGCATGACAGGGAATCGAGGGCACTGTGTTGTCTGCTTATGCTCGAAGAACTCCATCGCGGAGGATGCCGAGGCTGACTACACGATTCCTGGATTGCAGAAAGCCGAAAGCCGAGAACTGAGAGAGCACAATGCAGAATGAAATGGTGGAGTTGTTTGAGGCCGAGGAAGTTCCTAGTCACGGACGTCGGCGTTCGCTTACGCAGGTACTAGTCACCACACTCCTGATACTTCTTGCACTGGGTGCACTGCTCGGCGCTAGCCTATGGTTCTACTCGAATGTGATCTATCAGCAGACTGATCGCGGGCAATGTTTGGTTCTGAAACCGAATGACTGTAGGGCACTCTCTTCGGACCGAATCGAGGAAGTAATCGGGCAGCCGCTCCCGATAACGGCTGAGGTAGTCGAATCTGGCTCAAGTTTCACTCTCAAGTACGGCACAGAGTGGGTATTGCTGCGCGCCGACGCACCCAGTGATCTCAATGGGCTTGCTAAGGACGCGATTGAGGGTCAAGCCATTCCCTCCATACCTCAGTCAGAGTTGGATGAGAAAGGTTTTGTCGAGATCACAAGGCACCTAATGCGTGATGCCGGGTCTGGCAACTACACGCTGCTCTACTTCGGCACTGATGCACGAGGTAATGAGCTCGTTTACCTATCAAAGCAGCACAACTTGTAGTCGACACTCATTCCCATGTGAGCGGTGCGCGTGCGACCACCAGATGTGTGCAGGAGTGTTCGTTCTCGTAGTTGTAAAAAGATTCGTAGAGCACTATCTCGTGCAGAATCCGGCTTCCGCTCGAGATTTCCATTGCCATTGGGATACTGGTGGTCGTTACCGGCCATTCTCCGGCGCTTGCACGCAACCCGGCATCAAAGCACGGATCGTCACCGCGTGGTGCAAGGGAACCGCCGATGCCAAGCGTCTCATAAGGTGCGGAAAGATTCACGAACTCTAGATCGGCAAGCCTGAGTCCATTCACTTCGGTAACCGCGATCTTGACTTCGCCGGTGATTCGCCCGTCTGGCGAGATAAAGTCTCCCGTTGCGTACTGCAATTCGTTTGGATTCAGGCCTTCCACAGACAGGGCACTCTCCTGCGAGGTAGGCCGTTCGGACGGGACTTCAGGATCGTGGCCTGTGGACGTGCAGGCGGTTATCGTAGCTAGCAACGCAAGTGCTGCGGAGGCAGCGAGCAGGTTCGAGAAAGTTCTCATCCAATCATCGCCTTCCTTTGTGCCTAGTCACTCAGCTAGGTAGCTGCGCTATCGCGCTATTCGATCAACATACTCGAAACGGCTGCGTCCCTTTGAGTGGTGGAAATTCACTTCACCAATACGAAGGTCAGTGCTGTTAGTTTAAGCGGCCTCGAGCCCTGCTAGCACCACCCCCTCAACGGGTTGGGTGATGAGCTTCATCGAGTT
>JAAZHL010000139.1 GCA_012510755.1 Leucobacter sp. | reverse complement strand
TTATTGCGCTATGGGCACAGACACTTTTTCCACTGGCTATCCTGTGGCGGCCCACGAGAATCATCGCACTGATAACACTCATGGGTATGCACTTTGGAATCGCTGTACTGATGGGATTGTGGCCGTTCTCCCTCGCCATGATCGCACTCGACATGCTGTTCATTCGTGACTCTACCTGGGTGTCTATAAATAACTGGTTGGATAAACGTTCGAGCGTCAGAAAGCTGAAAGCCTTAGCAAATCAGGCGCAACAGAAGAATAAGCTGCCTGACAAACATAGACTGTCAGCATGAAATAAGGACACTGAGGCTGGAGAATATATCGGAGACATCGACTTTTACTGCAGTTCGGTTTCATCATTGGCCGCTTCAGACAATTGCAGCGACGAAGAAAGCTTCAAACAATTTGAAACTTTCGAAACACCGGCCGGCGGACTCAACAATGACACCATCGCCCGCAAGTTCTTCGTCACCGAACCGCGAACGTCAAACATACTAAGTATGTTGGGTCTGCTGAAGGACGGTCCTATAGATGTCAAGCCGCGATGAGGTCATGCCTGAGATCGTTGTACGCCTCGCGTGCGATGAACCGTTTCAGACACCGCAGTACGTCTTTCTTGGAGAGCCCCTCAGCGAGCCTGCGCTGCATGTAGTCGATTGTTCGGGCGTCGTATCGGAGCCTAACTACCGCGATCATGTGCAGCGCACGGTTTGCTTTCCGATCTCCGCCGCGGTGGAGCCGCATCCGATGGCTTTTGCCTGAGGATACCGGCACGGGTGCGACCCCGCAGAGTCTCGCGAACGCAGCTTCACTGTGGAACCGTTCAACGTTCTCGCCCACGGTGATAAGCAGCTGGGCCGCATGAATGGCCCCAATCCCGACTCGGGATACGAGCGTTGGTGCAGTGGCGTGCACCAGTGTGGTGAGTGAGCGTTCGAGTTCGGTGATCTCTGCGTCAAGATCAGCGATACGCGCCGCGAGGGTGCGCAACGCGAGCTTCACAGCTTGAACGGGATCGTTGAGGCGTGCGCGGTCGATACGGAACTTTCGGCAGTGACGTGCTGCAGCCAGGCCGCCAGAGGGCACGTTTTCTCGAAGGTTCGCTGGCGCGGTAACGAGAATGTGATTTGGCCTGACTAAAGTTCCGACCTGGTTGTCCGTTACCTGCTCAGTGCAGGCATCGGTTCAGTGTCAGCGTAGTACGCTGCTTCGACTTCTGCAGGGGTGCGCATATCGAGCTCCCCGTGGAGACGCTCGTTGTTCCACCACCACACGTATTCCAGCGTGGCGAGTTCGACCTGCTCAACCGTCTTCCAGGGCCCCTGCTGTCTGATCAGTTCGGCTTTGTAGAGCGCGTTCACGGCCTCAGCCATCGAATTGTCGTAACTGTCACCCACGGTTCCCGTTGACGGGATCGCGCCGAGCTCAGCGACCCGGCTGGTGTAGACCGTCGACATGTAATTTGAGCCGTGGTCGCTGTGATGCACCAACCCCTCGAGATCACCGCCGGCCTGCCAGGCTGCCATCTCAAGCGCCTGCAACGGCAGCACCTCTGCCTTAAGCGTGGAGGCGACATTCCAACCGACGATTCTGCGCGAGTATACGTCCGTCACGAACGACACATACGCGAACCCAGACCACGTCGCAACATAGGTAATGTCGACGACCCAAAGACGCTTCGGCGCTACCGCGGTGAAGATCCGGTTCACGAGGTCACCTGGCAACCGGCCCGCCGGGACACTCTTCGTAGTGAATGCCCGTTTCGAGCGTCGCACGCCCCGCACTCCAGCGAGTTTCATGAGCCGCTCGCACGCGTCACGACCAATATCCCAACCCTCACTCCGCAACAGGGCATGCATTTTGCGGCGACCGTAGACGCCGTAATGCTTGTGATGGAGTCGTTTGATCTCTGGGATGAGGACCTCATCCTGAAGATGCCTTGCTGACGGTAGACGGCTTTTCGCTGCCCGATATCCGCGTGAAGTGAGGAAACCACGGATTGCCGCTCGTAAGGTGCGGCAGAGGAACTCGACCCCGAAACGATCACGATGTTCATCGATGAACGTGATCATTTCGTTCGTGGCCGGTCGAGTTCCTGCGCGAAAAAGATACTCGCAGCTTTGAGAACTTCGTTCGCTTTCCGAAGCTCCGCAACCTCGCGGCGCAGCCTTCGATTCTCTTCATTCATATCGGTTGTGATGCCGGGCTTCACACCGGTATCGATCTGCGTTTGTCGATGCCACACGCGCAGTGTGTCGGGCGAGACGCCGAGAAGCCCACCGACATGTTTACTCGCGGCGTGCAGGCTGGCGTGCTCAGGGAGTGCTTCGGTGAGCATACGAAGGGCGCGCTCACGGAACTCGGGTTCATATTTCTTGGCCATGATGTTCCTATCCTTGTATAAAGATCGGAACTAGAACCAGGCCAAATCAGAAGAGAAATGAACTCGATACTCACAAGCCGAAAGGGTAACCAAACCGTAGGGCAGGTCA
>JAAZHL010000138.1 GCA_012510755.1 Leucobacter sp. | reverse complement strand
TCACCCGCGCAGCGAGGAGCCCGACAGCTTGTGGAACCTGATTGGGGAACTCTTCAACGCTGGGGGCGATACGCCGAAGCAGTGACTCGTTGGGCACAGATCACCGGGCGTACCGCGCCAACCCCCACAGGACTGAGCGAGGCAACAGAGCCGCGACCCGCGCCTGTATTCGTGGAGTGGCTGATGGGGCTCCCCGAAGGCTGGGTCACAGACCCACGCCATGAACTCACCGTAAGGCAACAACTCACCGCGCTCGGGAACGGTGTACTCCCAATGCAAGCCGTGCACGCACTTCAGCTACTGCTTCCGGCTTTGCATTGGCAGGTCGGGTGATCCGCGCCACCTGTGTTCCTCGTCCTCAAATTGGCGCAGCCCAATCCGCGTGGGGTGTCGCACGCCTTGTCTGGGATGAGGCGACGAGTGCGCACGTATGAACATTCGAAGGCGATGCAGACGGTGAAAGCGGCGGAGGCGCTTGTAGCAAGCACGTCCGGTGTGGGGATAACCGCCGTGATTGTGATCGTGCCGATGGGCAGGTGCGGGTCGGTGATAACCACTTGGCGCGCACACGGTAGTTCATGTGCGTGACCGAATGAGTTGATGAGTGAGTTGAGTGCATGGAGCTTCGTGACTATCTTCAAATCCTGCATAAGTATTGGGTTTCGATCGTGGCGATCACGTTGCTTGGCGTTCTTGGCGGCGCTGCCGCGGCGCTGCTGACCACCTCAAAGTATGAAGCGACGACGCAGCTGCATGTGTCGGTGCGCGGCGAGTCTGGTGCGGTCGGCAAACTGGCTCAAGGGTCGCAGTTGGCGCGGCAGAGCGTCACGACCTACGCGAGCCTCGTGCAGACCGAGAGTGTGCTCGGGCCGGTGATCGATGACCTGGGGCCCGACACGTCTAAGGGGTCACTGAAGGCCCAGGTGCGCGCGACCGCGGCGGTGAACCAGTCGCTCATCAACATCACGGTTACCTCTGATGACCCCGACGCGGCCGCGAAGATCGCAAACTCGATCGGCGCAAACTTGAAGCACCTGCTTGAAGACCAACTTGAGGCCGGTGTCGGCGAAGACGCCCCGAGCCGCGTCTAGCTCGACACGGTGCAGTCGGCGGTGGTGCCGAGCAGCCCGTCGAGCCCGAACCTGCGCTTAAACCTTGCGCTTGGCGGCCTCATCGGGCTCGCGCTCGGCGTGGGGCTTGCGGTGTTGCGTGCGACGTTCGACACCCTCATTCATTCGCAGCACGACATCGAATTGGTCACTGACGCGCCCATGCTCGGTGGCATCACCTTCGACCCTGAGGCGGGCTCGCGGCCCCTTGTGGTGCACAGTGACCCGCGCAACCCGCGCGCCGAATCGTTTCGCACGCTGCGCACGAACCTGCAGTTTCTCGCGGTCAACAGCGAGGCTGGCCGTCGCGGCCGCAGCTTTGTAGTGAGCTCGGCGGGGCCCGCTGAGGGCAAGTCAACGACCACCGCGAACCTCGCCCAATATATGGGGCTTGAAGGTGGCGCTGGTCTCACGAACGTGCTGATCAATCAGGCCGAGCTGCCCGAGGTGATGCAACGGTGGGGGCGCGGCCAGTTGTACGTGCTGCCCGCAGGCAAGGTGCCGCCCAACCCGAGCGAACTGCTTGGCTCGGCCGCGATGGAGACCCTGTTTGGTGCACTGCACGAGCATTTCGACTATATTCTCGTCGATGCGCCGCCGCTGCTCGTCACCGACGTCGTGGTCGTGAGGAAGCACACTGACGGCGTGCTGCTCATTGCGGCGTCGGGCTCGACCCGCAGACAGCAGCTCGAGGGGGCCGTGCGCACCCTTGCCGCGGCGGGCGGCAAGTTGCTTGGGGTGATTGTGACGATGCTGCCCACGAAGGGGCCTGACAGCTACGCGTATGGCGCCTATGGTGCGTATGGCGGGTATGGCAAGAAGCAGGCCGAGTCGGCGTTGACTGCCAGCACTGGGCCGCAGCCGGTGCCGGCGGGGCGTGAGCGAGCGGCGGCCGAGGGGTCAACTGAGGGGCCACTGCGCGGCAGGCGGGTCCGCAGCGCATGACTGTGGGGCAGGCGCCGTGGCCGTTTGCTGATGGCCAGCAGGTAGCCGGCCCATTCACGATTTTGACGGTGTGCACGGGCAACATTTGTCGCTCGCCGCTCAGCGAGGGCCTGCTGCGCATGGTGCTCGCTGGGTTGCCGGTGGTCGTGCACAGCGCGGGCGCATCGGCGATGGTGGGTCACTCGATGACCGAACCCAACCGGGTGATTGCGGCGGGCCTCGGGGTCACCGACGCTGACGTGCATGTCGCCAGGCAGCTCACGCTTGAGCAGCTTCGGGGGGGCAGATCTCGTGCTCGCACTGTCTCGCGAGCACCGTCGCGAGGTGGTCGAGTTGTTGCCGCGGGCGAGTCGCCACACGTTCACGCTGCGTGAGTTTGGGCGCCTGGCAGAAGTGGCAGACTTGGCGGAGTTGCAACCCGCTGCTGACTTGTCGATTGACTCGCGCATGCGTGAGGCGGTCGAGCTGGTTGCGCAGTTGCGTGGCAGCCTGCCCCCGCTCGCAGACCCGGCCGATGACGACGTGATCGACCCATACAGGCAGAGCCCTGAGATGTATGAGCAGTCGTCGCAGCAGATCGTGCCGGCTGTGAACTCGACGGTGCGGCTGTTGCGTGCAGCCTCGCAGCTGGGGGGGGGTGTCGGCGGCTGCCCTGACCCGGCGGGCTCGCTCGAGGTGTCATTTGACGACGGGCAGACGTGGCAAACGGGTGAAGCTCACACGGTTGATGCGCGCAGGCTGCTGCAGATCGTCGCGACCCAGGGCGACCTTGTGCGTTTGGCTGCCCAGAAGGCGCAGTGCGCGACCGAGCAGCTGCGCAGCTTCATCGGTGGCACCTCGTGGCAGCTCGAACCGGAGCCTTCGCCCATGTGGATGCTCGACCCCGCAGATGCGACCCTCGTGCACACCCCGATCGGCGCGCACACGCTGCCGTGCCAGGCCGTGCAGCTTGCGAGTGACGGCGCGCAGGGCGCGGTGCTCTGCAGCGATGGCGCGGTGGTGACGAGCGTCGACGGCGAGACATGGTCTGAGCCTGTGGCTGTGCCGCACGGCGTGGCTATCGGGTTCACCTCAGAGGGCGTCGCGGTGGCGAGCGTCGGTGAACCCGAATGCGCAGGTGTGCGCACGCGGCTGCTGGCTGGTGGCGCGATCGGTGCGCCGGGGGCCTGCGTCGACGTCGCCGGGGCTGGCGACGGTAACACCGCACTCACCGGCGATGCTGGCGAATGGTATCTGTGGGCGGGCGAAAGCTTCTTGCGCTCGGCTGACGCCGGGCAAACCTGGGGGTAGTGCGCGCCTGCGATCTTTCGGCTGACGAGTTCGAGTGATCTGAGGCCGTTGCCTCACGCTGTCCGTACACACTCTTGAATTATCTCTACGAAATGTAGTGTTAAGCTTTTTGGGGTCGCGATCTCCCATCGAGCTTCGTCGCAATATGAAGTTCGACAACATCTATATTTCGAACAGAACAAGAGGTTCACACACCATGCGCCACGCAATTCGAGGCGTAGCCATTGCGGCATCAGCACTACTGATGCTCGCCGGCTGCACTCATTCTGTCGACTCCGCCGTCGAAGCGGCCCCTACGAGCGAGACAGTCTCGCAGACCGTCTACCCGCTCACCGTCACTGATTCTGACGGTAGAACGGTCACCATCGAACAGCGCCCGGAGCGCGTCGTGATGGGGGGTATGTGGATGCCTATCGAAATGATGTCTGCGCTCGATCTCGAAGATGTGGTAGTTGGTACGGTCGAGAACAACATCAATCGTGGATGGCCAGACTTCGTCACTGAGCTCGCGAACGTCGGCGGCTCACCGCTGAGCGTGGAATCTGTCGTAGCGCTCACCCCAGATCTGGTGATCGCAACAAATATTGACAGCGATATTCGAGTGCAGCTCGAAAGCATGGGTATTGACGTACTGCTTATTCCCGCTCACATCATCGACGAGAACCCGGCCCAATACCGGCTGCTCGGTGAAGTGTTCGATGTGGCTGATCGTGCCGAAGTAGCCGCTACCTACATTGAAGATCGCTGGGCAGAAGTCGAGACCGCGCTCGCAGGCGTTGCTGAGGAGGAGAAGCCGCGCATCTACTTTGAATCAGCAATGAGCACTGGTGCGACAAACTCATTCAAGACGCTTGGCCCTGGCAGCGGCTCTGATGTGTTGATTAACCTGGCAGCCGGGGTGAACATCGCTGCAGAATTGGGTGACGGCGGTAACGCGCCAGAAGTGAGTGCTGAGTGGATCGTTGCGGAGAACCCAGACGTGATCGTCTCATATGCGCCCGGAACAATGTTGGGGTGGCAGCCAGAGCTTGGTACCGCAGAGGCGTACTATAGCGACATTGTGAATCGACCTGGTTTTGATCAGATCACTGCAGTGCAAGACGGTCGGGTGCTGTTGATCCCGTCAGGCATTATGTCTGACCCTCTGAACCCGGTGGGGCTCTTTTATCTAGCGTCATTCTTGCACCCCGAACTGGTAAGCCCGGAGCGCGCGGCGCAGGTGCATGCAGAGATGCTTGAGGAGTTCTTCGACACCGATTACAGCGGCACCTGGATCTACACGCGATAATGCTCTTGAGTGCGAAGGAGAGGCCGAGCATCGCGCGCGATACCGGGCGCCTCTACCAGCAGGTGCGACACACCCGGCTGCGGGCGATCACTATTCTGGTGGTCGCCGCGGCAGCGCTCGTCGTCTCGATCATCGTCTCAGTCTCAGTGGGGCCGGCGAACATCACCTTCGTTGAAGCGGCTGCGACAGTAGTGAACGCGGTGGTCGGCACCGAACCTGAGGCCGGCAGACCGGCGATGATTCACGCGGTGATTCTCGACCTGCGAATGCCGAGAACGCTGTTGGCGGCGCTCGTGGGTATGGCGCTCGCCCTGGCCGGGGCGGCGATGCAGGCGGTGCTGCGCAACCCGCTGGTCTCTCCGTTCACGCTCGGGCTATCGAGCGCCGCATCGTTCGGAGCGGCGTTGGCGATCGGGCTCGGGGTCTCTATCGGTGCACTCGGTGGTCGAGTGACGCTGCTCGTGTTTGCGTTTGGGTTTGGCATGCTCACGGTATTGGGAATCTACGGGGTCGCCTCGATTCGCGGGAGCGGCCGAGAAACCTACTTGCTCACGGGCGTGGCGATCGGCTATCTGTTCTCGGCCGGCGTGTCTGGCATGAAGTATTTCTCGGCAGACGACAAGCTCAAAGAAATCGTGCTCTGGACCATGGGCGGCCTGTGGGGTGCTTCGTGGGAGGCGGTCGTCACACTGCTGCCAATCGCGGTGATTTGTTTCGTGCTGCTCTATCTCAAAGCTGGCGACCTGAATGTGATGTCTGCTGGGGAAGATGTGGCTGCGAGCCTCGGCGTGCGGGTGAAGCGACTGCGGTTGAGCACCCTGTTCATCGCAACTTTGCTCGCATCTTCGTTTGTTGCTTTCACCGGCGTGATCGGCTTCGTTGGCCTGGTCGCGCCGCACATTGCACGAATGATTCTGGGAGGCGACGCACGCGTGCTGCTGCCCAGCAGCGCGCTCATCGGAGCGGTGCTGATCGTGGTCTCAGACACGGTAGGTCGCATGCTCATCGCCCCCGTTGAGATTCCTGTGGGCATCATCACTTCAGTGATTGGGGTGCCATTTTTCGTGTACCTCATTGTGCGGCAGCGACGGAGGGTCTGGGGATGACCGAACTGCTCCGCGCCACCGAGATCAGCTTCGCCTATGGCAGCAGGCAGGTGATTGAATCAATCGACGCATCAGTCAACGCGGGCGAGATTGTCAGCGTGATCGGCCCGAATGGTTCGGGCAAGTCTACGCTCTTGCGCTGCCTTATAGGGCTACAACCGCCACGGTCTGGGCTGATCCACCTGCTGAATCGAGACCTCACCACATTCTCACCTCGCGAGCGGGCCAGGGTGATCGGCTACGTGCCTCAGGCAAGTCATGAAGAACAGCCGTTCACCGTAGCCGATGCGATTCTCATGGGTCGACGCCCACACGCGGGCTGGCGTGCCAGCAACCGCGATATTGAAGTCACCGAACGAGTGATGACTCGGCTCGGCATCGCGCACCTGGCGCAACGCTACCTGGGCGAGCTCAGCGGCGGTCAAAAGCAGAAAGTGCTGATTGCACGCGCGCTTGCGCAAGAGCCGCGTCTGCTCGCGCTCGACGAACCGATTTCTGCGCTAGATATCTATCATCAGCTTGAGGTGCTCGAACAACTGCGGGGCCTCGCTCGTGAGCAGCGCACCGGCGTGCTCATGGTGTTGCACGACCTGTCGCTCGCGCATCGGTTTTCTGACCGCGTGTTGCTGATGAATGAGGGGCAGTTGCAGGCGGTGGGTACCCCAGAATCAGTGATTACCACCGACCACGTTGCCAGTGTCTACCACGTCGATATTGAACTTCACGCCACCCGCCAAGGGCACCTCGTACAACCGTTGCGCCGCTGTGCGCATGAGGTCGAAGAGCAGAAATAGAAGGAGCCACACATGATTCGAATTGTTTATTATTAGGTCAGCGACTTGCAAAGTCGCGCAGTCAGCCACGCGGTCGCGGCGCTTCTAAAGGCTCCAAATGGCGCGCGGCTCACGGCACGCACCTGGAGTCGTCGTACCCTCAGCGATGAGACGCTGCTGGAGTTTCTCGACGCCGCGCGCGGCGCCGACGCCCTGGTGATTCAGCTCATGGGGTCAGAAGATTCTTTCTCGCTCTACCGCCAGGTGCTCGCTGAAGTGACCGCCACGCCAATCATTACGAAGCGTGGCCCCCGAGTGGCGAGCGTGATCGGCAGCCAACTCGGCTCAGAGGTTGACGCTGAGATCGGTGACAAAGTCGCCCGCTTCATCGACTATGGGGGCCAGCAGAACACGCTTGGGCTGCTCACCACGATCGCGAACGCCTTCGGCGATGCTGATTTTGCGCCAGCAGAGCCGAGTGAGCAGCCTTGGGACGGCATCTACCACCCCAGGCTCGGCGGCGTCACCCAGTTGGAGTCGTATCTCGCGCAAGTGCACGACCCGACCACGTGGACTGCCGCGATCTTGTTTCATCGCCCCCACCTGCTGACTGGCAACACCGAACTGGTTGATGCAGTGATCAGCGAGGTAGAACGAAAAGGCGGCAACGCGCTGCCCATTTTTCTCATGACCGGCATCAACAGCCAATACGGCAACCCCGACTACCGTGAGTCGCTGCCACGATATCTGCAAGCAGATGATGGCCCGCGCGCAGATGTGCTCATCAACCTATTGGCGATGCCGATCGGCTACGAGACGTCGGCGGCACCGCACCCAACTGGCGATGATGATGCGGTGCTCGCCGACCTGCAACTGCCAATCATCAAAGGGGTCGTCACTAGTCGCACGCGGCAAGACTGGGAGAGTTCGCTGCAGGGCATTGACCCGAGCAATTTGGTCATTCAGTTCAGCTACCCTGAGTTCGCCGGCATGCTCGCCGGGCCACCGGTCGGGTTTCACGACGATGAAATTTTCGACCCGGTGACCCAAAGCAATCAAGTGCGCACACTACCGCACCCCGAACGCATCGAGCGGCTCGTCTCGCAGGCGGCGAACTGGGCAAGGCTGCGACGAACACCCGCCGCACACACCAAGGTTGCGCTCGTGTTGCACAACTACCCGCCCCGAGATGACACCATCGCTACGGCCTCAGGCTTAGACTCCCCGGCCTCAATCATTCGCCTCATGCACGCAATGCAGGCAGCGGGCTATAATGTCGGCGCGGTGCCGGCAGACGGGGCAGCGCTGATCGAACAATTGTTGACCGCGGCGACCAACGACCGCCGCTGGGTGTCACCTGAGGTAGCCACCGAGCGCGCCGCGGCCCATATCTCACCGCTACTCAGCAGCGAGTGGTTCGAAGACTTGCCGGCCGCGGTGCAAGACGATGTGTTAGAGAAGTGGGGGCCGCCGCCCGGGCACGTGCTCAGCGGAGAACTCGGAATCACGGTGCCCGGGGTGCGCTTTGGCAACCTCTTTATCGCCATTCAGCCCACCCGCGGTCTCGGCGAAGACCTCGCCTCAGAAGTGCATGACCCGTACCTGCCGATCGGGCACCATTACTCTGGCGTGTATCGCTGGCTGCGTGAAGAGTTCGGTGCGCACGCGGCGATTCACTTTGGCACACATGGCTCACTTGAATGGCTGCCAGGCAAGGGTCTGGGGCTCTCTGCGAGCTGCCAGCCCGACATTGCTATCGCTGACCTGCCCAACATCTACCCGTACATTGTCAACAACCCGGGTGAGGGCACACAGGCGAAGCGGCGCAGCGCCGCCGCGCTCGTAGGGCACATGTCGCCCCCGTTGGCGACCGCCGGCGACTACGGGCAGCTCAGCGATCTCGATCATGCGATCGACGAATACCGTGAAGCCGTCGATGGTGGCAGCGGCCGAGTGACGCTGATCGCTGACCGAGTCTGGCAGCTGTTCACCGAGAGTTACCTCGATCATGACCTCGAGATAGCTGCACGCCCTGATGCGACCGAGTTCGCCAAGCTCGTTGCGCACATCGACAACCACCTGAGCTACCTCAAAGAAACGCAAATCACAATCGGCCTGCACACCTTGGGCCTGGCGCCACAGGGTGAACGGCTGATCGAGCATTTGCTTGCGATGCTGCGTCACCCAATTGACGAGATCACCTCGTTGCGGCAACTGGGTGCGACCGCGCTCGGCTTGCGACTCGACGAGTTGCTCGCCGACCCTGCCGGCGGCTACCTCACCACCGCGGGCAAGCGGGCAACCTTTGGCGCGGCGCTCGATGCCGTGCAACAGTGGTCGATCGACTTTCTCTCAGACGTTGTTGCTGAAGCATCAAGCGCCGAGCAGCAACTCGCCGAAATGCCAAGCGCCGAAGACTGTGCGGCTGCGGCGTTGTCGAGGGCAGCGAATCACGCGCTGCGCAGACAGGAGCCCGCCAGCGAAGTGCTGCCGGCTCTGTCTGCCGTCGCGCAATATGTGCGAGCAGACCTGCTGCCGCGAATTCAAGGCGTCGGCGCCGAACTTGAGTCAATTCTGGATGCTCTCGCCGGGCGACGCATCGCACCTGGCCCCTCAGGTGCGGCTTCGAAGGCATCTCCTGAAGTCTTGCCGACAGGGCGCAACTTCTTCTCTGTCAACCCGCGAAGCATTCCTACCGCCGACACCTGGCAGATTGGCGTGGCTCTTGCAGAAGATCTCATCGCTCGCTACCAAAGCGATCAGGGCGGCAACACTCCAGAGCAGATCGCGATTGTGCTGCGCGCGGTGCCAACCATGCGCAGCAAAGGCGAAGATGTCGCTGAGGTGCTGCACCTGCTTGGTGTTCGGCCGGTCTGGTCGCCGCGCAACGGCCAAATCACGGGTCTGGAGGTGCTGCCTGTAGCCGAACTTGGCCGCCCGCGCATTGACGTGACTGCCAGAATTACCGGGCTCATGCGCGACACCTTTGCGAACCTCGTCGACCTGATTGACGAGGCGATCGAATTGGTGGGATTTCTCGATGAGCCTGACGAAGACAATTTCGTGGCAAAGCATATTCGTGCCTCCATGCGGGCGATGGCGGCCAACGGTGTTCCTGTTGACCAGGCCAAACGTCGCTCGCGTTATCGACTCTTCGGTGACCAGCCCGGTGTCTACGGTGCCGGCCCAGACAAACTCGTCGAGACTCAGCAATGGGAATCACGGGCTGAACTTGGTGAAGCATTTATTGAGTGGGGTGCCTACGCGTACGGCCGTGACGACTACGGCACACGCGCAGAGCACGAGTTTCGAGGTCAGCTTGGGGCGGTCGACGCTGCCGTGCGAAACATTGACACCAGAGAAACCGACATTCTCGGCTGCAGCTGCCAATACGGGTACTTCGGGGGCCTAATCGCAGCCGTCGAGTCGGTGACCGGCAGCCAACCCGCATCGTATTTCAGCGACACCACTGATGCCGGCCGCGTGCGCACCCGCACGGTGCGTGATGAGGTGAAGATGCTGCTGCGCACAAAGATTCTCAACCCCAAATGGGTTGAATCGATGCGCGAACACGGGTACAAGGGCGCTGGCGACATCTCAAAAAAGGTTGACCGTCTCTTCGGCTGGGATGCGACCGCGGCGACGATGGACGATTGGATGTACGACGACCTCGCAGACACGTTCGCCCGAGACGCAGAGGTCGAACAATGGCTCGACGAGGTGAACCCCGCCGCGAAGTACAACATCATTGAACGACTGCTCGAGGCCAATCAGCGCGGCATGTGGCGCACCGACCAGGCCCGACTTGACGACTTGCGATCTCGACTGCTCGACGCAGAAGGTGACCTTGAGACAGGAGCGTCGACACGATGAACGCACCCAGAACCGCGTATCCATTTAGCGCGATCGTCGGGCAGCAGCCAATGAAGCTCGCGCTGCTCCTGAACGCGATCGATCCGCAAGTTGGCGGGGTGCTCGTGCGCGGTAGCAAAGGCAGCGCGAAGTCGACGGCGGTGCGAGCTCTCGCCGAAGTGCTGCCGTCGATTGAGGTGGTGCGGGGGTGCCCGATCCACAGCGACCCAAATGAGCCATCGCTGATGAGTCGAGAGGTGCGCGACCGGCTGCACCACGGCGAGACGCTGCCGACCACCAACATCACGATGCCGGTGGTTGAACTGCCGATCGGCGCGACAGAAGACCGGGTCACCGGGTCGCTTGATATGGCCCATATGTTGCGCCAGGGGGAGCGGCGTTTTGAGCCGGGAATTCTCGCTGCCGCCAACCGGGGCATTCTGTATGTCGACGAGGTGAACCTGCTTGATGACCATGTCGTCGACGTGTTGCTGGATTCTGCGGCGATGGGCGTCAACACGGTCGAACGCGATGGAATCTCGTACTCGCACCCAGCGAGATTCGTGCTGGTGGGCACCATGAACCCCGAAGAGGGCGACCTGCGGCCGCAACTGCTTGATCGTTTTGGGCTGGCGGTTGACGTTGCCAGCATTCTCGACGCAGAGCAGCGGCTCGAAATTCTCGAGCGACGATTGGCATTCGAGAGCGACTCCGAGGCGTTTGCCGTTGATTGGGAGGCGGCACAATCTGCGTTGCGAGTGCAGGTTTCGCAAGCCCGTGAGCTGCTGCCAAGCGTGCAGGTGCCGAGAGAGCTGCGGCTAAAGGTTGCGCAGCTGTCGATTTCGCTTGAGGTCGAAGGGCATCGTGCCGATACGAGCATGATTCGCGCTGCAGCGGCCGTTGCTGCGTTGGCGGGCCGCGAGCAAGTGCAGCTGCAAGACCTGCATGCAGTCGCCGAACTTGTCTATGGGCATCGCATGCGCCGGTTGCCGTTTGAAGATGTCGGTGAGAGTCGACAGAAGCTGCTGCGACTCATTCAGGAGTCGCTGGGGTGAGCAACGCCGAAGCAGTTGCAGACGCGCACGAGGCGTTGCGAGTGTTTGTTGCCGAGCCTCGTCTGCGAAGCTTGCTGCTGCAGGGCGTCGACAGCCGAGACCTGCGTGAATTGCTGGCCGAGGCGGGGCTGCCCATCATGCGCGTGCCCGTGAGCGTCAGCATCGAAGCGCTCATTGGGCAGCGGTCGCTTGAATTATTGCTTGAGGTGGATCGCGCGCCGGGTCTGCTCGAACGCGCCCATGGCCGCCTGCTCATGCTTGACGAGGTGTCACATGTTGACCCGACCGCGTTGGCGCTGCTGCTGCGCGCGGTCGACGAAGGCGGCTGCCGTTCGCCGCAAACGGGGGAGTTTGTGTCGCTGCACCTGCGGGTCATCGCGACCAGCAGTGACGCAATAGAGTCGCTGCCCGGCGCGACCCGTGATCTGTTTGCGATCTTCGGCAGGGCTCGCGCGGCTCGGTCGCCTGAGCAGCGCGTGGCGATGGTCGGCTCGCCGTTCGTCGACTTTGGCAGGCCGGAGGGCAGGGGCGACGATGACGGCGGTGACGGTTGCGGTAGCGCAAAAGTCGAAGCCGCGCCCGTGCTCGGGCGGGTCGCAGCACGCGCGATAGCGACTGTGGCGTGCGAAGCTGGGGTAGAGAGTGTGCGCGCCGACCTGGCGATCGCCAGAGCAGCGAGCGCACTTGCGGTCGTGGATCAGTCCCCCGACGTCACCCGGCAACACGTGGTTCGGGCGGCTGCGCTCGCGCTCGGCCATCGTGACCGGCAGGCGCTTGGTGCGCAGCACGAGCCAGAACCTTCTGAGGTGGAGCAGCAGACGGCGCAACAGCCAGGTCTGCAAGAGGGGCGGCCGGGGGAGTCTCAACCCGAGCAGGAGAAGGAAGGCGCGCGAGACCCTGCTGAGCAACCGCCGCCTAGAGCTGGGTCAGAACAACGCGAGCTGGGCGATTCAAATGGTGCTGGCGGCACAAGTGATGCCGGTGGTGTTGATGGAGCCGGCGATGCGGGTGGCGCCCAGGCGCCTGATCTCGGCCCAGGCGAGTCAGATCAAGCAGGCGAGCAATCGCGACCTCAAGCGCAGTCGCAAGGCGATCAACCGGGCACGACGGTAGCGCCGCTGTCTGGGTTGCGCCTGGCGCCCGGTGGCGCCTCTCGCTGGGCAGGCAGTGGGCGCCGGGTGCAAGGCACTGCGGTGACGCGGCGCGGCCCAGTTGTTCGACATGTCGAGGCGGGAAGGGCGCGGGATCATCGTGACGTGTCGCTGCCGGGCACGCTGCTTGCCGCGGCTCGGCGCGGCGCTCATGATGCGAATCGAACGCCTCGAATCTCGATTGATCGAGAGGATATTCGATATCACCAGCGGCGAGGCAAGAGCCCCTATCTGGTGCTTTTCGTCGTCGACGCGAGTGGATCGATGGCAGGTCGGCGAAGAATTGATTGGGCGCGCGAGGCAATGCTCTCGCTTTTGGCAGACGCGTACCAAGAGCGAGATCGTGTGGCGCTGATCGCGTTAGCGAACGGTCAAGCAGAACTGCTGGTGCCCCCGACACGCAGCACAGACCTTGCGGCGCGCCGACTGCGCGAATTGCGCACCGGCGGCCGAACGGCATTCGCGGCGGGTCTCACGGTTGCCGCAGACACCCTCGAGCGGGCACTGAGGCGCGACCCGTTGCAGGTGCCTTATCTGGTGTGCGTCACCGACGGTCGAGTGAACCAACCACTCGAGGCAGGGGCCTCGGCGGTGCCTGAAGCCTTAGCGCTGGCTCGACGATTTCGCACCGCATTTGATGTCTCTGGGTTGGTCGTCGATAGTGAAGAAGGAGTTGTGCGACTCGGAATCGCGCGTGACATTGCCGAGGCGCTCGGGGCAAGGTATCAGCGCATCGAAGAGCTTGCCGGTGCCGAGCTGAGTGTCGGCTCAGCCAGCGCAGGCCCTAGGTGAATTCGGCGGGCGCATCCCCGGGTGCATCGCCGGGCAGCAGTTGGGGCTCTCACTGAGAGTTCAAGGACGTCTTGTAGAGTATTCGCTAGGAGGTGCGAAATGGTGGGAACGCCCGTTCGGGAGCGCGGAGAGCTCGAGCAAGAGATCATGCGAATGCTTCGAGATCACGACCAGCCGATGAGTGCGCGAGAGTTGCAGAGCTTGTTCACTGAGCACATCCCCGCGTACACCACTGTCATTACCGTGCTCACCCGCTTGGAGAAAAAGGGTCAGGTCATTCGTTCGGGTGACTCGCCGCGAAAAGTGAAGTTTCACGCGGCCAGGTCTGATGAGGAGCATGCGAGTGAGACGATGTTGTCTGCTTTAGACCGGGCGACTGATCGGCACGCGGCGTTGCTCGCGTTTGCGGGCAACCTCACTGCAGACGATCTGGCATTGATGAACGCGGCGTTCGGCACCCCGAAGAAGAAGCGGTAGACGGCGCCGTGTTGTGGTGGGTGATCGCATGCTTTGCGGGTGCGCTCGCCGTTGCCCTGTTCGCCCCACTGCTTCTGGCGGTTGGCCGCAAGCAACTGTTGCACCCTCGAACGGCGTTGATTGCCTGGTTCGGCGCATTCTTCACCGGGATCACGCTCACCCTGGCCGGCCTCATCGTGAGCGCCGTCGCATCGCTCTCGCCACCCGCGCAGGTCGGTGCCGTGGACTCCCTGTTGCTGCATGGCGTTGCGTGGCTTGGTCTCGGGGGGTTCGGTGCGCTTGCCGCGTATGTTGCGACCTCGGCCGAACCGCTCGTCGAGCAACAGCGTGCCGCAGTGCACGCGTTGGCTCCGGTGGCACGTTCACGCGAGGCGCGTGCGGGGTTCACGCTCGTAAGGTTTACATCTTCTGACCCGGTCGCGTTTGCGGTGCCGGGGCGGAGCCCCGAGATATTTGTGTCTTCGGCGCTTGAAGCGTTGCTGTCGAAACCGCAATTTGATGCGGTGCTTGCGCATGAGTATGCGCACCTGCGCCACCGCCACGGGTGGGCGTTGTGCATTGCGCAGGTCAACGCGGCGGTGCTCGTGCGGCTGCGTGCGGGGCAGGCTTTGCTGCGCGCCACGAGCCTGCTGGTCGAGCTTGCTGCTGATGATGTTGCTGCGAGGCAAGCGGGGGCTGCGAATCTTGGCAACGCGTTGAGCATCTTGGCCACTCGTCAGGGCGATGCCGCCATGATGGTGCGTGCAGAGCGGTTGACGAACAAGCGGTGGCCTCGCGCGTCGCGTCGCAGGTTGCCCAAAGCGATCACGATGGCTGCACCCGTGCATGATCATTCGTATATCCGCGGGGTGAGCTACTGACTTCTCGTTAAGGCACGGCACCCCGTGCGGTTTCAAGCGAGAGTTTGGTGCCGAACATGTCGTTGAACGGCGCGCTCAGGCCTTTGTTAGTATCCTCACTATTCGACATCTTGTAGACTTATTGTGGTCGTGTCGAGTGAGTGAAAGGCCTGTGACTGGTGATGAATGAGGTTGAGGTTCATGTCAATGGCATGACCTGTGCGCACTGCGAGCACGCACTCTCAGAAGAACTTCGTGCGGTGCCCGGCGTGACCGGCAGCGAGGTCAACGCGGCATCGGGGCGTGTGCTGCTGCACGTCAGTGGGCCCATCGAACGTGCCGCAGTTGAGAGCGCAGTGTCAGACGCAGGGTTCGACGTCGCCTCTTGGGGGCAGAGCTCTTTCTGATGGCTGTTTCTCATCAGCACCAGGCGATTCCGCCCGTGGATGCACCGGTGGTGGCTCGCAACCGAAGCGCCGTCTGGGGCGTTGCCCTGCTCGCCGCGGTGTTGGTGCTCGCACCCGCGATTCTCACCACGGTGCGGGCTGGTGCGGGTCCCTTCGAGAGCCTACAGCGCAGCTACCCCGGCTTCGCCGTGGCGGTGCTCACCGCGACTGGTCAGAGCGTCGCGAGCGCGGCTGCGATGGTCACGCTCGGCGCTCTCCTGACCCTACTGTTTTTTCGTGACGCGCGCGGCCGCAAGGAAGACCGACTCAGTGATGTGTTCGAGTTGAAAATTTTGAAGATGGGGGCCGCGGTGTGGGCGTCTGCTGCCGGCGCAATGGTGTTGTTCACCGCGCTCGACAACAACGGTCAACCGTTCACCCAGTTGCAATCGCCCCTCGCGTTTCGGTTTCTCTGGGAGGCGAGTTCATACCCGAAAGCGTGGACGCTGACCTGCCTCGCCGCGCTCACCGTGTTCTTCGTGGGCCTCATCGTTGAGCGGTGGAGCGGGCTATTGATTGCGCTGTGGGCGACCGTTCTTGGGGTGCTCGCCCCGATTGTGGTCGGCCAGATTCTCGTCGGCCCCAATCACGATCTTGGCAGCGATGCCGGAGTGTATCAGG
>JAAZHL010000137.1 GCA_012510755.1 Leucobacter sp. | reverse complement strand
TCGTGTCACTTCGATGCGCAGCACATGCTGCTTGGCTTCATTTTTCTTCACGAGGATCGTCCAACCCTCTGCCTCACGCCGCGCCTCAAGCGCCCGTAATGTCGCCCGTGTGTCTCGGTCATGTATCGCAAGAATCGGCCTGAAGGGTGTGATTCTTGGTAGCACCACGTGCTCGATCTGGTGGCTGTGCAACGCGTCACGTACTCGCTCGGTATTGTGCTTTACGGCCGCTTCGGCATCGTAACCTTGCAGTATTCGCGTGTAGAGGTTTGCGCGGTGACGAAACGTTTCTTCTATGCTGCTTGTGCTCAGCGCCCGCAAACGGCGTTGCCTACGCTGCCAAGGCAGTTCTTCACACCGCAACCGTTTCAGCCAGATCGTGTGGCGCATCGGTAGGCGGCGTGCGGCCCACCGGGCCACGCTGATCAACGTATCGTTCGGCATTGGAGCCCCCAGCCGTTCGTGGTTAATTTTGCACCACGCTATTTCGTCGCTTTGAAAAACGGCTGAATGGTCTGTGTAAGTTGGGCTGACTGGGTGTTCTAGCTGGGTGATCCACGTAAGCCCGCGGCGTCACGGGAAGACCTGTGCACCCAACCCGCCTCTACTTCGCGACGAAGTAGAGGCGCTTGTTCGCGAACTCGCCGATGCCGATCGGACCCATCTCGCGACCGAAACCCGAGCGCTTCACCCCACCAAACGGCAGTTCGGCGGCCTCTGCCGCAATCGTGTTGACATGTGCCATGCCCACCTCGAGGCGTGAAGCGACGCGAGCCGCGCGCGCCTCGTCGGTCGAGAACACCGAGCCGCCGAGGCCCAGGTCGCAATCGTTTGCAAGCTCAAGTGCCTCTTCGTCGCTCGACACACGATACACGGTCGCAACCGGCCCGAAGATCTCTTCACGATACGAGGCCGAATCGCGCGGCACGTCTACGAGCACGGTCGGTGAGTAGTGAGCCGATGGCCCGTCCGCGAGCACCCCACCAGCGAGCACACGCCCGCCCGCAGCAACGGCGCGTTTCACCTGCGCGTCAACAGTTTCGGCGGCTGCGCGAGTTGACAGGGGCGCGTATTCGCCGTCTCGCATTGCAAGCTGATCACCGGGAGTGAGCCCCTCGGCAAGCTTCACAAGCTCGGCAACGAACTCATCGTAAATGTCGTCCATGACGATGAGGCGCTTGTTCGAGTTACACACCTGCCCGCCGATGTACACCCTGAAGTTCCAGGCTTCAGCCGCCACCGCAGCCACATCGTCGGCGTCAAGCACCACCATCGGGTCAATGCCGCCCAGTTCGAGCACGCACTTCTTCAGGTGGCGACCAGCCTGCTCGCC
Source organism: Leucobacter sp. (assembly GCA_012510755.1). Classification (GTDB taxonomy): domain Bacteria; phylum Actinomycetota; class Actinomycetes; order Actinomycetales; family Microbacteriaceae; genus Leucobacter. Next base: position 1,090 of record JAAZHL010000137.1, on the reverse strand, counting down.
GATGATCGCGCCAGCTCGCTCAGAGCCAGTCAACGCCACGCCCTGCACGCGGGCGTCAGCGATCATCGACGCGATCTGGTCATGCGAAGCGAAGACGTTCTGGTACCCACCGACTGGCACGCCGGCTTCTTCGAAAATCTCTTGCACGGTCAGCGCCGAACGCGCACAGATATCTGCGTGCTTCAACAAAATCGTGTTGCCGAGCACCAGGTTCGGCGCCGCGAAGCGGGCGACCTGGTAGTAGGGAAAGTTCCACGGCATCACGCCGAGCAGCGCGCCGACCGGGCGATGTTCAATCATGGCCTTGCCGGGCACCGTGCTCGGAATCTCGTAGTCGGTGATGAGGCTTGGCCCGTGCACCGCGTAGTACTCGATGATGTCGGTCGCAAAATCGACTTCATCGAGACTCTCGGCAATGCTCTTGCCAATCTCTACTGCGATGAGGCGGGCGAGTTCGTCGCGCCGCTCTGCAAAGATCTCGGCTGCTCGCTTCACAACCTGAGCGCGCTCATGCACGCTCTTCTCACGCCACTCCCGATACACCGCGTCGGCGTCTGCGAGCGCCGACTCAATTTGCGCATCGGTCGCGGTATCGAATGTTTCGAGGATCACGCCCGTCGCCGGGTTCTGAACTCGGTACTTCGCCATCGGTTGCTCCTTTGGTTGCGGTGGCCTGCTAGGGCTCTAGCTTCTGCGTAAAACGGGCGATCTGCCGAATACAACCCGTTTCGCGCGTATTTGGGGTTGTATTTGGCAGATCACCAACCGTAACGCAGAAAACAGCGCCTGCGCAGCGGCAATCTGCCGTGATCACACGAACATCAGCCGGTGTAGTAGGAATCCGCGACGCTCAACACCTCGTCGATGATGTTGAGGCCGGTGAAGAGGTCACTTTCGCTGATCACCAGGGGTGGTGCGAGCTGCAAGCGGTTGCCCGCCGCGAACGGCCACAGACCCGCCTTTTTGCAGGCGGCAACCACCGCGTTGAAGCCCTCACCCTCAAGCGGTGACCGGGTCTCACGATCGGTGACCAGCTCAAGCGCCCAAAACAGGCCCACTCCACGGTATTCACCAACCGACGGATGCCTGG
>JAAZHL010000413.1 GCA_012510755.1 Leucobacter sp. | reverse complement strand
GAATACATACGGAATTCATTCCATCGGTGATCTCGCGCAGACCTCTCCCGATCTATTAAAGTATCGGCTTGGGAAATGCGGTATGATGTTAGTTCGATATGCCAACGGAGAAGATCATTCTCCGGTCGCCAATCAGGATTATGAAGCACCGGCCAAAAGTATCGGTCATGGCATCACCACAAAAGAAGACCTTGAAAACAGTGCCGAGGTTTGGAACATTATGTTGGCACTCATGCAGGATGTAGGACACAAGCTTCGTGTTTATGATAAAAACGCAGGCGGTATCGCTATAGACATCCGTAACAGCGAACTTGCACACAAACAATGGCAGTGTCAGCTTCCTGCAAGCACCCACAGCACGTCCATCCTTGCGAAAGAAGCGTTTTCGCTTTTTTCACGTTCATATAGATGGGAATTTCCTGTCAGATCTGTACCCGTCCGTGCCATCAACCTCAGTCCACAAAGCTGCCCCCAGCAGATTGATCTATTCACGGATTACACAGAAATTAATCGGAAAGAGCGCATTGAGAACGTGGTCGAGAACATCCGAGACAGATTTGGCAAATATGCCATTATGCCTGCTGCTCTTTGCCGAAACATCAAAATGCCGACAGATAGAGAAATTGAACTAAAAATGCCAACCGGAATGATTGGATAGGGAGGATCAAATGAGTACCTTATGTGATATTTCAAAGCATGCCCCGTGTAGCTTAAATGGTATAGTTGGATGCAACTGCTACTCAAACACGGATTCTATTATCTGCTTTATAGCAAACGGCGATAATAATTTTCCGAATGAAGGAATTGTAGAAAAATCAATCTTGTTTGTGGATAGCGGAGGAACTTTTGAAGCCGGAAAGCTTAATGTGTTTGAGCAGGAAAACCATAATCCGAAATTCAAGATTTCACGGACACAATTATCAGACGGGCGTTTTATTGGTCGTGTCGTTATGTGTGCGAATCAATATAAGTAGGAGGAGATGGAAATGCCAGACACCAAAATGCAGTATGTTAAAAAGTATATTACCGTCGGCGCTTATCATACACCGGAAGGTAAAACCATTCCAAAATTCTTGATAATTGATGATGAACACAAGATTGTCATTGATAGTTTGATTACATCATGTCGCGCGGCATCAACAAAGGTCGGCGGTAGCGGAATACGATATACCGTTAAAATTCGTGGTTTTGAAAAGTATATTTATGAAGATGAGGGTAAGTGGTTTATTGAGGAGAAAATACAGAACTGATTTTCACAACATCAATATATCCCATGCCCGTAAATATGGGGAGTGCTTTTTTGAGGGCACTTTGGACTGAGGTGAATTAATTGAATAATGACACATGGACGCCTGTACCGATATACTGCCCGAACTGCGGAAAGCTTAATATCGGGTACAGAAATGAAGAAAACAAAATCCGTTATGAATGCAAGACATGCAAGGTCGTGTTTGTCAGAATTCAGAAAGGGCGAAGACACGATACAATAGAAATGTATGCACCGGCTGGAGTAGAACGGTTATATTAAAATCACAACAACAGGAGGATTACAAGGATGGACGTAGTCAAGTAATCAATGATGAACTACTCTCAAACATTTCTCTGATAGGGTCGATTATTGAAAGCCTATATTCCAACTAATACAATCCCTTTAAGGAATCCGATTGAAAAATCGGGTTCCTTTTTTAT
>JAAZHL010000136.1 GCA_012510755.1 Leucobacter sp. | reverse complement strand
GGCCGTCACGTCTCCCCAGTGCTCGAATATGGTTCGAGTCTCCTCGATCGTCATCTCGGGGTTCTCGGCCATCGTCGAGACCCAGAGCTTGTACATGTTGCCCAGTGCAGCGCTCTCACTACTTGCCATCAGTCACTCCTTTGTTCCTATATATAGCGATGTTCTCTTGCCGCTGCCTCTTGCGAAGAGCAGCGGCGGGTTGAACCGCGCTCAGCGAGCACGGCACATTTTCAGTGGTCTACTCACGCGGCTCTCCCGGCGCCCAGGTGAACGGCCCGAAGAGACCCTGCGCCATATCGAGTCGGTCGCGCTCGGCGCCGCCCAGCCACATCTGAACGATCTTGTAGTCGCGCATGTATTTCTCGATGTGCGACTCGTAGGCGTAGCCGGCCGATCCCATCAGCTGCATCGCCTTGTTGGTGACCATCATGGCCGTGTCGCCGGCGAACGATCGTGCAGCGGAGAATTTCGCCTTCATCTGCGCTTCCCAGGGATTCCCGTAGACTTCCGGGTTCATCACCTGAGAGGTGACCGACAGATAATACTGACGCGACATCTCGATGCCCCGCCACATCTCGGCGAGCGTCGCAGCGAAGAGCGAACGCTCGCGCATCGGCTTGCCCTCGATGATCCGGTTCTTGGTCCAATCGAGGCAGGTCTCGAACACCGCCTCCGAGAGGCCGGTGAGTCGGGCTGCCCCGGCGAGCCGGCCGAGCCCGATGACATAGCCTTTGATGAGCTTGGTGCCTTGCCCGGGTTCGGTGTCGATACGGTAGCGCTTCGGAATCCGCACGTTGTTGAACCAGATGTCGGTGTTCGCTTCGGTGTACGAGAAACCCATCTTCTCGTAGGGCTGCGAGAACTCGAGGCCGGCAGAATCGCCCGGTACGTAGAAGATGCCTGCGCTGTCTTCGCCCCCGGCAGGGTCCGTGATGGCGATGACCCAGTACCCAAGGTGCTCGGTCATGTGCTCCGACTGGAAGTTCTCGGAAGGGCCGGCCGGGCCCGGCCACAGCTTGTGGCCGTTGATGATGTACTCGTCGCCGTCTTCGGTGGCGACGGTGTTGAGCGTCCGATAGCCGAGCGCCGGATCCTCTACGTTCGCTCCGCCGGCCGGCTCGGTGATCGCGAAGCAGGCTGTCCAGACCTCATCGCCGGTGATGCGCGGTGCGAGTTCTTCGAGCAGGTCGTCTCGGCCTGCGGCGATCAGCACCGAGATGGCCCAGTGCAGTTTGCCCACTTTGGTGGCGAGGCCGATGTCGGCGCGCGCGAGTTCCTCGTTGATCATCTGACGCACGACCGGCGAGAGGCCGTCGCCGCCGAACTTCGTCGGGAGGATCGCCCGCCCAACGCCGAAGTCGAGCAGCTTCGCATAGAGGCGATGGATGGTCTCTTTGGCGAGCTTCGGATCGCGGTGCCACCCGCCCTCGATATCGTGCCGGTACGGCATCAACTCGGCGTCGACGAAGCGGCGGAAATGCTCGGCGACTTCGACCTCATCCTCGCTGCAGAATGCCAGATTGTATTTCTGTCGAGCGGAGAGCAGCTTGTACCCGCCGAGGCCGTCGGGGCACGGGTGCTGCATCTGTTCGGAACGGCTCATTTCTCCCTGCTTTCTTCGTCGGGACGGATGTGAGATGGTTCGTCTCCGCCTCGTTGCCGATAGGTTCTGCGCCAAGCTGAAATCAATCTGCAATGCCTGTGATGCGCTGACTAGATACTACATGTATTTCAGATGTGCACAATCTTTATTTCTAATCCGGATATCCGTTCGCAGGTCCCGGGCAGGCTCTCACCCCGCAGCGCGCCGAAGCATGCGCGAGGCGTTGCCCATCCCGGAAACATCCGGCCGGTGTATGCTGGATTTTCGAGCTTCGGGACTTCCCGATACACCAGGAGTTGGGACTGCTGGAGGCAGATGCAGGCGAATAAAGAGATCAGTGCCGTCGAGCGCGCCCACCATGCGCTCCGCTCCTCGATTCTCAGCGGAGAACTTGCTCCCGGGGCGATGATCAGCGAAGCCGCAGTGGCCGAATCGCTCTCGATGAGCCGAACCCCCGTACGCTCGGCCCTGGCACGACTGCAGGACGAGGGCTGGATCACCATTTACCCGCGACGCGGGGCACTCGTCTGCGAACTCACCGTCGAGCAAGTGCGCGGGGCAGCGGAGGTGCGGCGCGCCCTTGAATCGACAGGAGTCTCGGAGGGAACGCCTCAAGCTCGCAAAGAGCTTGAGCAACGGGGCATTGAGAACCTGCACAGGCAGCAGGAGGCGCTCGAAGCAGGCGACCATGACGCTTTCGCAACGCTGACGATGGAGTTTCATCGAAGCTTCGTCGAACTCGCCTCCAACCCCATCATGCTCTCCATCTATGACCGCCTGCTCGACTTCCTGCGCCTCTCCCTCGCGCGAAGCGCACAGAAGTGGATGGGCGAACCTGTGCAGATCATCGCCGAGCACAAAGAGATGCTCAAGGCCGCGGTCGAGGGCAACACAGCGGAGTTTCTGGATCTGCTCAAGTCTCACCAGACCCGGATCTACGAACTGCGCTGAGCATCAGGTAGAGCCAACGGCTGACCGCTGTCCTTTCACCGCAGCCCTCCGCCAGCAGGGTCGTTCCGCGGCGTTGCATGACAGTGCGATCGATGCTGCATTACACTGATCTCGGATATGAATCCCACTTGTATCCCAGATTTAGGAGAAGGGCAGCCGATGCCGCAGGCTTTGCCGACATCACGCGGGCAATCGCCTGGCGTCAAGAAGCTCCTGCTGCTGCTCTTTGCCACCGGCTGGGCCGCGAACCACTTCGCCGCCCTGATCCCCGTGCTCCACGAAAGCGGGAGATATCCCTCAGGCAGTCTGGAAGCCGCGTTCGGCCTCTACGCGCTCGGGTTGCTCCCCAGTCTGCTCACCGGCGGCGCACTCGCAGATCGGTTTCATCCTCGCCCGCTCATTGTGGTCGGCGCCCTCGCCGCGGCGGTCGGCAATCTCTTCATCCTGCTCTCCTCGGGCCCCCTCGGCACCTCGCTGGCCCGCTTCCTGGTCGGGCTCGGCGTCGGGATCTCCATAAGCGCAGGTAACGCCTGGATGGCGAGAATCCGGCCGAACGGCGGCCCGACCCTCGCCGGAACGATCATCACCACGGGCTTTGCGGTCGGGCCTCTGCTGGGCGGCCTCATCTCCGAGCTCTTGCCCGACTCCATGAACCTCGCGGCACCCATCCTCACCACCGTCGCGCTCTCGAGCATCACGGCAATGCTCGTCGCCTCGATACAGGTCGCCGATTCCGCAGGGGCCGAACTCCACGGGATCGACGGCTCAGCAGCGCACCCACCTGCCCGGCCTCTCGAGAGCCTCCGACCGGTGTTGTGGCGGGCGATTCCGATGGCGCTATGGGTGTTCTCATGCGTGACCGTTCCCGTGGTCGTTCTCGTGACCCGCATGACCGATGAGTTCAGCGGCCCGGTTCCCGCGGGTCTGCTCTCGTTCACGGCGCTCGGCTCCGGCGCCATCACTCAGATCATCGCGAGGCGCCGCAGATGGGGCTTCGGCTCTGGCCCGGTCGGCCTCGTGGTCGCGGCAGCGGGCTTCACTGTCGCTGCATTCTTCAGCGACACCGCAACACCCGCGCTCGCACTCGGCTGCGCCGTACTGCTCGGCATCGCCTACGGGCTCAACCTGCGCAACGGGCTGATGGACATCGAAGCCCTGGCGCCCAAGAGCAGGAGAGGTCTCGTGGGGGGCATCTTTTACGTGGCGACCTACACCGGATTCGCGGTCCCATACCTGCTCACGACCCTGGAGCCCGTAGCCGGCGGCACTCTACCGCTGTTGACCCTCGGTGCCCTCTCCCTCGCCACAGCAGCCCTTCGCATCACCCAGTTGCGAAAGGCATCGATTCCCGGTCGTGCACCGCACAATAGAGAAATCAGAGCTTCATGACTCGCACCAACGGCTCCGCTGCAGCCCCGCATGATCAGCAACTCATCCGGGTGCAGCGACGAACGATGATCGTCCTCATCGCTTCTCAGATCGTCGGCACGGTCGGCGTCGGCGTGGCACCTTCGATCGGCGTGCTGCTTGCAGGCGAGGTCACTCAGAACGAGGCCTGGGCGGGACTCGCACGAACCGCGAGCACCTTGGGCGCTGCGCTGCTCGGCTTCCCACTCGGCAGCCTGGCCGCACGCCGGGGCCGCCGTTTCGCGCTCAGCTCTGGCTGGTGGCTGGCTGCACTGGGCGCGGCGATCCTCGTGCCTGCGGCTCAGTGGAACCTGGTCATACCGTTGTTCATCGGGCTACTGCTCATCGGCTCGGGATCGGCGGTCAGCTTGCAATCGCGGTTCGCCGCCACCGACCTCGCCGAGCCCGGGCAGAGGGCGCGCTCGCTCGCCCTCATCGTCTGGGTCGGCACTATCGGGTCCGTGCTCGGCCCGAATCTCGGCGCACCAGGCGCACTCATCGGCGACGCCACCGGGCTGACCGTGTACGCGAGCGCGTTCCTCATCGCTGCCGCCTGCCTGGCACTCGCCGGCCTCATCGTGTTCCTGGTCCTGCGCCCCGATCCTCTGCTGCTCTTCAATGAGCAGATTGGTGTGAGCCAGGGCCCCGCAGCGAAGCGCGCAGGCAGCCGTTTCGCCCCTATCTTCGCGGAGATCCGCACGAACAAGCCTGCGAGAGTCGCAGTCGTCGCAATCCTCTCCGCACAAGTCGTCATGGTGTCCATCATGACGATGACTCCGGTGCACATGGTGCACCAGGGCGGCTCGGTGAATCTCGTGGGCATTACCATCAGTCTGCATATTCTCGGCATGTACGCGCTCGCACCGCTGGTCGGATGGATCACCGACCGCTACGGGCACCGTTTCTCGATCTGGGCAGGCATCGGCGTCTTCTTGCTATCGCTCGTGCTCGGAGCCGTCTGGCCCGACGACACGGGTTGGATCATCGCCTCGCTGATCCTGCTGGGAGTCGGATGGTCGTTCGTGAATGTCGCTGGCTCCGCCTTGTTCGCATCCACAGTCTCGGCAGTAGTACGCGCCTCGTCTCAAGGCGGGGTGGATGCGCTCGCGAATTTGTTCGGCGCGACTGCCGCATTCCTCGCCGGCCCGCTGCTCGCGATCAGCAGCTTCGCGGTACTCTCGATACTCGCCATGGTTGTACTCGTGCCGCTCGTCGTGCTCGTCATCCGACGAATTCCCGCAATATAGAGCGCTCTCATCGCAAGCCGGAGGAGGCGCAGCACCATCGGCCTTCGATGGAGGCCGACCGGCTGACTCACCAGCCTTCGGTCAGCACGCGATCCAGCTGGGCGACGACGAAGTCGGCGCTCTCGACGGTGAGGCACAGCGGCGGCTTCACCTTGCGCACGTTCGAGCGCTCGGAGGTGGTGAGCACGATCACGCCGAGCTCCTTCAGCCGCTCGCAGATGGCTGCGGCCTCCTCCTTCGCCGGCTCCATGGTCGCGCGATCACGCACCAGCTCGACGCCGAGGTAGAGCCCCTCGCCGTGGACGGGCCGACGATCTCGTGCCGTTCGGCGAGAGCGGCGAAGCCCGCGGCGAGACGACCCCCCACGATCCGCGAGCGCATGTAGCCGCTGCTGCACCTGATCCCAGGCGCCATCACCGGCCATGCGGCGGTGCCACCGCCATACCGTCTGCCACGGCCCGAACGCTTCGGGAAGGTCGCGCCACACGATCCCGCACCGATACCGGTAGATGATGCCCTCGACCATCGTGCGGGCATCGGCGAACGGGCGGCCCTTTCTCCCCGTCGGGCCGGGCATCAGATCCGCGATGAGTTCCCATTGGTCATCCGTAAGGAGCTGGAATCGTGACATGACTCCACGATCCCAGCTCTATCAAGAAAATTTACGAGACACGCCCTAGGCGGGCTCTTCCCCCGAAGCCGTGTGTGCGCTTATTCCTGCCGACGAAGGGTGAGTTGTGCGTCTGCTGCGAGTGCGAGCAGATCTTCATCGTGGCTGATCAAGATGACGACTGCGCCGGTATCCGCAGCCGAGCGGATTTGATCAGATATCGATTGCAGGTGGCGTCTATCCACGCCTGAACTGGGTTCATCGAAGATGATGATGCTGTGCTGGCCCACGCGCACGGAGGCGATCACGAGCCGCTGCTGCTGACCGCCCGACAGCGAGAGCGGGTGTCGATCTGCGACTTCAAGAAGATCAAGTTCTTGCAGTACATTTCGGCTCTCAGCGACATTACCGGCAGCGTAGGCGGAAGTGATTTCTTCGCTGACAGTTTCGGCGAATAGCTGGCGTTGCACGTCTTGCATCACAATGCCGCAGGCCTGCTGGCGAGCTCGGCGGCTCATCGCCTTGCCGTCGAACAGCACGTCACCGGCGCACCGCTGAAGTCCAGCGATGACGCGAGCCAACGTCGACTTACCGGCACCGTTGACACCTCGAACCGCGGTGACCGCTGCCGCGGGGAACCTGGCGTATGCGATGTCAAGCACCGTGCGCCCCGCAAACCGGCACCGGATGCCGATGAGCTCCAGCCCGGTGCCGGCAGAGGCTGCGGCTGAAGAGGCGGGTTCGTGCTGCGCAACGCTCGAACCTCTCGCCCAGATTTCGGGAAGATGGGCCGTGCGAAGTTCCCCTCGTAATCCCTCGAGTGCAAGTTCATCATCGGCGAGTTGACGAAACTGCTCAGCGGTCCATGCGCGTGCAATAGTGCCGCTGCGGAACACGATGACGCGATCGAGCAACTCCGTGAGATAGTGCAGGCGGTGCTCGGCGATCACGAGTGTGGTGCCCTGCTCTTTCAGACCGCGAAGCGTCTCAACGAGGCGCTGGACGGCATCAATTGACAGGTTTGAGCTTGGCTCATCGAGCAAGAGCACGAGCGGCTCATGCGCGCTTGCTGCAGCGATCGACACTTGCTGCTGTTGGCCCCCCGACAGACGCCCGAGTGACTGGCCTACCGGGAGGTGCGGGGCGAGGGCAGACAGGGCTACGTCAACGCGACTCTGGATCTGCTCTGACGGGTAACCGAAGTTCTCCATTGCGAACGCAATCTCTGGCGCCACACGGTCAGCGAAGAATTGTTTTCGCGGATGCTGCAGCACGGTTCCCGTGATGCCGCCAAGCTGTGCAAGTTCAACACTGGACGTCTCCATGCCAGAGGTGCGGGCGCTTCCCCTCAGCGTTCCGTCGGCGTAAAAGTGTGGGATGAGCCCGTTCATCACCCTGAGAGCTGTCGATTTACCTGACCCCGAGGCGCCGCAAAGCACCACGAACTCTCCCGGCGCAATCGCAAGGTTGATGGACTCTAGCGTCGGATGAGTGTTGTTCGGATAGGTCCAGGTGACACCGTCGAGGCTGACGGCCGGTGCGGTGGTCATCGAACCCCAATGTGAATGCAAATGAGTATCATTCTCATATACTATCGAGATGAGCGCAGCCCAAGAGAGGACGCACGGAATGCATG
>JAAZHL010000135.1 GCA_012510755.1 Leucobacter sp. | reverse complement strand
CCCCAAACGCAGTTCGTGAATGCCCCGACCGCTCATTAACGCCACGAAGCAGAACAGAAGGTTGCGACTCAGCAGTCTTGTCTCGACGCAATCGGCAACTGAACTTATCCACAGACGTGAGTTGACGCCTGCGGTGTCTCTGCAATGAGACCCATCATGTAGGCATGCGTGATGACGTACAACAAGTAGTCAGGTTACAGGCACCACCCCGCTACGAGCAGTGGCCGGTGGCGTTGCGCAGTGCCATGCAACTACGCGGGGCGCTCGTGGCCTGTGGCCCCGGCGTTCGAGGGGTGGCCTGGCCCGACAGCCAAAGCATTCGTTTGGCTTCGCTGCGGCCGTGGCTCACCGAACAGCTCATTGCGACGCAGCTCACGGCGGCCTGGGGCTGGGGTGCTGCACGGCACCCAGGAAGACCCCTCGCGTTCGCGTCGCTCGCGGGGCACCGGTTGAAGCTCCCGCCCAGTGCCATGGTGCGCCGCTACGAGCTGCGGCTGAAGCCTGACGATGTTGTCCGCATTGGCGGCTTGCAAGTCACCAGCCGCTTGCGCACGATCGTAGACCTGCTGCACCGGCCTGGTGAGTTCACGTGCGCAGAACGCACCGCATGCCAGCTGTTGATGTGTCGATTACCCGGTCGAGCGGTGCGTGTGCGGCAACAGCTCGAGACTCCCCGCCGACCGCACTCAAGACTGGCAAGATCGCGCTTCGTGGCGATACACGACTCAACTGAGACTGCCGAGTAGACGCCCGAAGCGGCTACGCCGATTGCACCCGGTAGGTGTCGTAGACGCCCTCGATACGTCGCACCGCGTTGAGCACGTGGTCAAGATGCGTGGTGTTCGCCATCTCAAACACAAAACGGCTGATCGCAAGCCTCGCAGTCGAAGTGTTCACCGAGGCAGAAAGTATGTTGACGTGATGTTCAGACAGCACCCGCGTAATGTCTGAGAGCAGACCCGAACGGTCGAGAGCCTCGACCTGTATCTGCACAAGAAACACACTCTTCGCAGTTGGCGCCCATTCGACATCGACCAGTCTGTCTTCTTGCGAGACAAGCGCCTGGAATTTCACGCAGTAAGTGCGGTCCACTGACACACCTTGACCTTTGGTGACGAACCCACGAATCTCATCGCCTGGCACAGGTGTACAGCACTTGGCCAGTTTGACGAGCACGTCTGAGGTGCCCTTCACCACGACACCGGTGTGTGCGTCGCCCTTTGCCTGACGAGGCCTGCTCGGCGCGTGAATCACATTCGAATCAGTATCTGCCGTCGCAGAATCTTGATCGATGAGAGCCGTAATCTTCTCGATGACTGACTGCGCTGACACATGCCCTTTGCCGATGCCCGCAAATAGCGCCGTGATATCGACGTATCTCAGCTGCAACGCCACCTGCTGAATTGCTTCTGAATTCATGATCTGGTGCAGCGGCAGATTGAGCTTGCGCAGGGCTTTCGTGAGCTCATTCTTGCCGATCTCGACGGCCTCTTCACGACGTTCCTTCGTGAACCACTGCCGAATCTTGTTCTGAGCACGCTTGCTCTTCACAAAACTCAACCAGTCTTTATTTGGCCCGGCATTTGGGTCTTTCGAGGTAAACACCTCTACCACATCACCATTTTGGAGGGCCGTCTCGAGCGGCACCAGACGGCCGTTCACGCGCGCGCCCATCGTGCGGTGCCCCACCTCGGTGTGCACGGCATAGGCAAAATCGACTGGTGTTCCCCCCTCAGGCAAACCAATGACACGACCCTTGGGCGTGAACACGTATACCTCTTTGGCGCCGATCTCGAACCGCAACGCATCAAGAAATTCGCTCGGGTCTTCGGTCTCGGCCTGCCAGTCACTGATGTGGGCAAGCCATGCCATGTCGTTTGACGTCGCTGCCGAGGGGTCGCTCGTCTGCTTGTATTTCCAATGAGCTGCAACACCGTACTCGGCACGTTGATGCATCTCGAAGGTGCGAATCTGAATCTCAACTGCCCGACCGTCGGGCCCGATCACGGTCGTGTGGAGCGACTGATACAGGTTGAATTTGGGGGTCGCGATGTAGTCTTTGAAGCGGCCGGGAATCGGTGTCCAGCGCGTGTGCACCGCCCCCAATACCGCGTAGCAATCGCGTATCGAATGCACAAGCACACGTATGCCAACAAGGTCATAAATGTCGTCAAAGTCGCGGCCTCGCACCACCATCTTTTGGTAGATGGAATACAGTTCTTTGGGCCGCCCAGTGACCTCGCCGCGAATGCGGGCCGTACGCAGATCGCTCTCAATTGAGCGAATCACGTCGCCAACCAGTTCTTCTCGCTTCGGGTTGCGCTGCGAAACAAGATTTTCAATCTCTGCGTAGAGTTTGGGCTTCAGCACCGCGAACGAGAGATCTTCGAGTTCGGTCTTCATCGACTGAATACCGAGACGGTGCGCGAGCGGCGCGTAAATTTCGAGGGTTTCTTGCGCCTTACGTCGGGCAGAATCTGCCTGCACGTACCCCCAGGTGCGCGCGTTGTGTAGGCGGTCAGCAAGTTTAATAACCAGCACCCGAATGTCTTTCGACATCGCCACAACCATCTTGCGTACGGTTTCGGCCTGTGCCGAATCGCCGTATTTCACTTTGTCGAGCTTCGTTACACCGTCAACGAGCATGGCGATTTCTGCGCCAAAGTCTTGGGTGAGCTGCTCGAGCGAATAGTCGGTATCTTCGACAGTATCGTGCAAGAGCGCTGCCGCAATCACGACGGGAGCAACACCGAGCTCAGCCAGAATCTGAGCCACCGCAATGGGGTGTGTGATGTATGGCTCGCCGCTGCGACGCTTCTGACTGCGGTGCGCCCGTTCAGCCACCGTGTAGGCACGCTCAATGATTGAGAGGTCGGCTTTTGGCCAACTCGTGCGCACCGTGCGCAGCAGCTTCTCTACGGCGTCTGGAACCGTTGTACGCGAGAAGATGCGCGGCACGAGGCGCCGAATTGACACGCCAGAGGGTGAAGAGTCATATTGTGACACTACTCACCTCCTGGCATTCGGTGATTGAACGTTACACCCCGCGCGATCGTTAAGGCAAAACGGCTTGCACGTGAGAGAAAATGCTATGCCTCAACTGCCGCATCGGCGCGTGCGTCGTCAGCACTTTGGCTGCCACCTTCTTCGCGCTCACGTGCCCGAAGCACGCGCGCCTCTTGCTTCTTGATCTCAGGCTCACCCTGACGCAGTTGCGCGTAGACGGGTGCGGCGATGAAGATCGTCGAGTAAGCACCAACAAGAATACCGATGAACAGGGCGAGAGCGATATCGCGCAAGGTTCCGGCTCCAAGCACAAATGCGCCAATGAAGAGGATCGACCCAACGGGCAGCAACGCAACCACCGAGGTGTTGATCGACCGCACGCGGGTCTGGTTCACTGCAAGGTTCACCGCCTCCGAGAACGTACGCCGATCATTCAATTCACCTGGTGCAGTATTCTCACGAATCTTGTCGAAGACCACGACCGTGTCATAGAGCGAATAGCCAAGAATCGTCAAGAAGCCAATGACTGCGGCTGGCGTCACCTCAAAGCCTGAGATGCCATAAATGCCTGCGGTAATGATGAGGTCGTGGAACAGTGCGATCAGTGCCGCGAGCGACATCTTCCAAGTGCGGAAGTAGATCGCCATCACGAGTGCGGCAAAGAGAATAAACACCACGAGCGCGATGAGTGCTTGCCTGGTGATGTCCTTGCCCCACAGCGCACCAATGTACGAGGCAGTCACCTCCTCAGATGACACTCCGTAGGCCTCTGCGAGAGCTTCATGGAGCGCGCGCGACTGCGTGTCTTCGAGCTGTTCGGTCTGCACACGAATGTCGGTCTGTCCGACCAACGATACGCGCGGTGCTGAACCAGGTAGCACCTCATCGACGGCTTCGAGCGCGAGTGACTGGTCACGTTCGCCCTCAGCAACGTGAATCTGAAACTGGCTGCCACCGGTGAACTCGATGCCGAGTGTCAGCCCGCCGCGCAGCAGTGGGCCGACAAGAGCAATCAATATCAACACGGCACTGATCATGTACCAGGTCTTACGACGACCAACAAAGTTGATTGATTTCTCACCGGTATAGAGAGCGTTGCCGAAATCAGCAAATGCACGACGAGCCATGATCAGCTCTCCTTTCGGGTGGTCACGGTATCGCTCAAGGTCAGCTCTTCAGCTGCCTTCCGCTCGGCAATCGTCTGCCGTTTTGCCGCCTCACGAGCGGCGCCCTTCGATTTGCTTGCCGCGCCACGGCTTGCGACGACCGGCTCACGAAACTGAGCACGGCCACGATAGATGGCTCCGAGCGCCTGCGGGTCGAGCCCAGAAGCTGGGTGCCCGCTGCTGTAGAACTTCGTTCGTGCGAGCAGCGTCATCATCGGGTGGGTGAAGAGCGCGACCACCAAAATGTCGACCAGGGTGGTGAGACCAAGAGTGAAGGCGAACCCGCGCACGCTACCCACCGCCAGCAAGAACAGAATTGCCGCCGCCAAGAAGTTGATGCCGTCAGAGGCAAGCACCGTACGGAATGCCTTCTTCCAACCGTTCTCGACCGCCCGATCAATGTGAAATCCGTCTCGCAGAGCATCACGCACACGCTCGAAGTACACGATGAAGGAGTCGGCGGTGAAGCCGACAGCTACGATGATGCCGGCAATGCCCGCAAGCGACAAACGATAGCCCTGCCGCCACGAAAAGAACGTGAGCAACAGGTAGGTCAACACGCCGGCAATAGCGAGCGAGGCAATGGTGAGCGTGCCGAGCACACGGTACTGGAACAGTGAATAGATGACCACGAGCACGAGACCAATCAACCCGGCAAGCAAACCTGCCTGCAGTTGATTCGTGCCGAGCGTCGCCGAAATGTCTTCTTGACTCTGCACGGTAAACCCAATTGGCAAGGCACCAAACTTGAGCTGATTCGCGAGCGTCTGTGCGCTCTCTTGGGTGAAGTTGCCGCTAATCGAGGGGCGGCCATCGAGAATGAGCCCGTTCATCGTCGGCGCTGAGATCACGGTGCTGTCAAGCACAAACGCAAACATGTTCGATGGTTCAGGCTGCCCGTACATGCGCGAGCTAATCTCGCCAAACGTCTTCGTGCCATCGTTGTCGAGTGTGATCTGCACCACCCACTGCCCGGTGCTCGCCCCAGTGGAGGTGGCGCCAATCTGGGCAACCGCATCGGTGATGGTCTCGCCGCCCATTTCGACGGGGCCAAGAATGTACTTGTAGAACCCGAACTCGTCACAGGTGATGAGTGGTCGGTCTGTGGGTGCCTCACTCAGCCCGAGCGTCTCTTCTGCGCTACAGGTGAAGTCAGTGAAATCTAAAAAGAGCTGCTCAGTCAACCAGGACTGATCAAACGCAGTGCCAGGAATTGGGTCGGGATAGAGCCCTGCGGCCGCCTTTTCGTCGGTCGCGGCTTGCTCAGCGGCGACGTCAGGCTCGGTCGTCTCGGCTTGCGCAGCCTCGTCACCCTCAGCGGCTTCGCCCGCCTCACCCTCACCGGTGATGATCTCTGTCTCTTCGGCCGTTGCCTCTTCTGCTTCGGGCTGCGGCGCCATGTTATTGACGCCGTAGTACAGCACAGGCCTAAAATCGAGTTTCGCCGAAGCCTCGATACGTTGCAACGTTGCCTCGTCTGCCTTGCCCGGAATCGACACAGAGATGTTCTGCGATCCTTGTGTCGAAATCTCTGCTTCGCTCACACCAGAAGCATCAACGCGCTGACGAATGATCGCCACAGCCTGTTCAAGCTGCTCTCCGGTAACCGACTGCCCAGAGGCCAACTTTGGCGCCAAGATGATCTGCGTACCACCCTGCAAGTCAAGCGCAAGCTTGGGCGACCACGTAGCGTCGCTTCGCCAAACCCCGAGAGCAATCACACCGACGAGTGCAATGACGAAAATAAGCAGCGTGGTGAGTGAGCGTCGGGCTCGTCTCACTGCTGGTGACTGAGACACGTAGTAACTTCTTTCTTCACAACGCCCCGCGCGGGCACGCGCAAGGCAAGGTGGGGTCGCAAATGACCCCGCAAAACGAACGGGTTAGGCCTTAGGCGCGTCGCCAGAATCAGATTCTGGCCCCTGCTCGGCGTCACCAGCAGTCTCTTCGTTCGCCTCTGAATCGCTTACACGCTCACCGAATGCAGGGTCGTCGTCAGGTGCCAGGTCAACCGGCTCGTCGGCTGCTTCGACGGGAGTCACAATCTGCGCGATCGCATTGCGGTGCACGACCAGCGTTGACGTGCCGCTGTGCACGGTGAGACGGTTCTCTTCTTCATCGACCGAATCGACCACAGCGAAGATGCCCGACTGCAGCATCACCTCAGCACCGGGGCGCAGATTGTTCTGCATCTCTTGCTGTGCCTGCTGGCGCTTCTTGCCATTGCGGAACATGAAGAAAATAAGCACGGCGATCAGGCCGAACATTACTAGGGAAATCGGATCCATAGTCAGGGGTGTCCTTTCGGGGGCACGATTGTGTGGGCGCTCTGCGCGCCAAACCATACAAGACTATAGGACATCTGGCATCGGTACACCTGTGTGTTCCCAGCCTCGACGGGTAGCGATTCGGCCGCGAGGTGTGCGGCTGAGCAGCCCTGCACGAACGAGAAAGGGCTCAACAACAGCCTCGATGGTCTCTGCCTCTTCACCGACCGATACTGCGAGCGTAGACAAGCCAACCGGCCCGCCACTAAACCGCTCGACAACCGCGTGCAGCACCTCACGGTCGAGACGGTCAAGCCCGTGCGCGTCGATGTCATAGAGCGCGAGCGCAGCCCGCACTGCCCGGATGTCGCCAGGCTGTTCATGCACCAGGCTGTAATCTCGCACTCGACGCAACAAACGATTGGCGATTCGGGGAGTCCCCCGCGACCGGCTGGCGATCTCATCAATGCCCGCCTGTTCGACGTCAAAGCCAAGTAGTCGTGCCGCTCGGCTCACCACCGCAGCAAGTTCTTGTTCGCTATAAAACTCGAGGTGCGCAGTGAAACCAAAACGATCCCGCAGCGGGTTTGGCAGCAACCCTGCCCTCGTGGTCGCGCCCACAAGCGTGAATGGCGAGAGTTCGAGAGGAATCGATGTTGCCCCAGCCCCCTTGCCGACCATAATGTCGATCTTGAAATCTTCCATCGCAAGGTACAACATCTCTTCGGCGCTTCGTGCCATGCGATGGATTTCGTCGATAAACAGCACCTCACCCGGCGTCAAGGCAGAGAGCACCGCCGCCAAATCGCCGGCGTGTTGTATGGCTGGACCCGAAGTTTGGTGCAGTGGCTTGTCTAATTCAGTCGCGACAATCATTGACAGCGTGGTCTTGCCGAGGCCGGGTGGGCCGGCTAACAGAATATGGTCAGGGGTTCGCTGCTGCTTCAGCGCGGCGTCGAGCAGCAGGCTCAACTGACCGCGCACCTTCGCCTGCCCCACAAATTCGCTCAGCGAGCCGGGTCGTAGCGCCCCTTCGTACCCAACTTCGTTGGGGGTGACTTGCGGCGACAGTTCACTGCTCATCGAGCACCGCCCCCCTGTTCGCTGCCCGCGTGTCGCCCGCCAGCCCGTGGCTGTTGCAGCAACGCGAGGGCCGCCCGCAAGAGGCCTGATTCATCTGCGGCAGCGCCCGCCGCACGCGCGTCGTCAACCGCTAACAGAGCTTGCGACTCGGCATACCCGAGACCCATCAACGCAGTGGCTACGTTGACCGCGACACGGTCATCACCAGAGAGGCTGTCGTCAGGTGTGGGGTGGGCTGCGTCGCCAGTTGCGCTAAACATGCGGGGGTCAAGCTTGCCCGCGAGTTGCACCGCAATAAGCTTTGCTGTTTTCGGGCCGATTCCCGGCGCCTTGCGAAAGGGCTTCTCATCTTCGCTTGCAATCGCTTGGGCAATCTGCGATGGCGTGAGCTCGGTGAGCACCCCCAACGCGCTTCGTGGGCCGACACCTGACACGCTCAGCAACACACCAAACACCTCAAGCTCGTCTTGAGACTCGAAGCCATACAGGGTGAGCGCGTCTTCTCGCACAACCAACGAAGTGTGCAGGGCAAGCTGAGCGCCGACATGCGCACCGCTCAGCCGGCCCGGAACTTCAACCCGATAACCGATGCCACCGACATCGATCACCACCCAGCCCGGGCCAGCGGCAAGCACAGCACCACGAATAGAAGCAATCACGCTCTTACCCTAGAACTCGTGGCAGTCGAATCAGGCTTCGCCACGCCGATCATTCGAACAAATGTACGAACTTACTTACGAGCCGACCGGCGCCTGAGTCATCTCTCGACTATTCGCACGCACAGCTCGGTTCACTGACGACACGATTGCCTTAAGCGTTGCTCGGGTGGTGTCGGGGTCGATGCCAACCCCCCACAGCCGGTGCCCATCAACCTCAAGGTCGACATAGGCTGCTGCAACAGCATCGCTGCCGCCACCCATCGAGTGCTCGACATAGTCGAACAGCGTAACCTGGTGGCCGTTCGCATTCAGCGCATTCAAGAACGCGTCAATTGGCCCGTTGCCGCGGGCGTGCAGTTGCCCCGTGTCGTCACCGATCCGGTAGTCGACCGCCAATTCAGTGATCCCGTCACCAGCGCTCGTCGATGCGGTGCGAAAGAGCTCATACCGACCCCAGCGGTCAAACGACGCGTCAGTCGTTGGCAAATACTCGTCTTGGAAAATGCGCCAAATGTCGCCGCTCGACACTTCACCGCCCTCAGTATCGGTGAGCGCTTGCACCACCGCGCTGAACTCAATCTGCAGCCGCCTGGGCAAATCAAGTGAGTGGTCAGTCTTCAAGAGGTAGGCGACCCCGCCCTTACCCGACTGAGAGTTCACGCGAATCACGGCCTCATATGAACGCCCCAGGTCTTTCGGGTCGACCGGCAAATATGGCACTGCCCACTCGAGGTCATCAACGCTCACCCCTGCGGCATCTGCATCAGCCGCCATGCGCTCAAAGCCCTTCTTAATCGCGTCTTGGTGCGAGCCAGAGAACGCGGTGTACACCAAATCGCCAGCCCACGGACTGCGCTCATGCACTCGCAACTGGGTGCAGT